>RPQV01000005.1 GCA_003818595.1 Calditrichota bacterium | reverse complement strand
TTTTTTTGCAAATTTTTCAGAACCGTCATGGGCAGATGCTGAACAGACTTGATACTGTGTGACTTTACAAAGTAGGATAATCAAACGAAATCTGCAAATAATTAATGCACGAATCACCGGCAATCTGTCTTTGCACAAGTTGGCCGGGCCACTGTGTATGATTTAAGATTTCCTTGAAAAAATTCAGGTTCCCAATCACAGGATAGAAAATGGACAATTCTTTTGTACAATTTGTGCTGATTCCACTGGCGATTTTTTGCTCGCGCATCACTGATGTCAGCATTGGGACAATGCGCATCATACTTCTCGCGAGGGGTAATCGCCTTTATGTGCCCTTTTTGGGATTTTTCGAAGTGCTGCTATGGCTGATTGTCATGGTGAATGTAGTCAAATCCCTGGATCATCCCATCTATTATATTGCGTATGCCGGCGGCTTTGCCACCGGCAATTATGTGGGTATGCTGATTGAAAATCGACTGGCCATGGGAGTGTCATTGTTGCGCATTATCACCGCTTTGGAAGCCACTGAATTGGTGACCTATATGCGTAAAATTGGCTATGTGGTAACCGAGATCGTCGGACATGGCAATCGCGGCGAGGTGCGGATTCTTTTGACCATTGTTAAACGCCGCGAAATTGCGCATCTTGTTGAAATTATTCGTCAGTATAATCCGAGCGCTTTTTATACCATTGAGGATGTCGGTTATGTGAGCACGGATTATGCGCTTGCTCTACATAAACGAAAAACTTTTTTTGACAAATTTGCAGTGGCAAAAAAGAAATAGCTTGTCAGGAGATTATTTGAATATATTCCTTCCTCACCCAACCGACGGTTGTGGTCTGCACCTGCAGCCATTGCTGCTGTTCACCGAGGATATCCACTATGTTGTTTTTCAGCAATGGTTCGCCCTGTAGTTGTGCCTGTGCGTCCGGAGCGCTGCGAATATTCAATCGTTCGGGGAGGACATATCCACGTTTGGGAGGGGAAGGGATGCTTGGATCATTTTCCCCCTCAGGCTCATGCGCACTGCGGTCATCAAAATGAGAACGAATCTCATCCAACGGGAAGGCAGGTCCAGGATCGCTCTTCCGCCCTGGAGCTATTTCCTCATGGCCTAATATCCATTTGATATCGTACTTGGAATAGAGCGCACGACAAATCTCCGTCACCGTCTCCATTTGCACAGCGGTATAGCCATGCCAAAAATAGGGAATTGTTTCGTGGCGATGAGTGCCGAAATAAACCTCATCTTCGGGATAATATCCGCCCCACCAGGCTTGATATCCTTTGGCCGTTTCCAAAAGACGTCCGGCATTGTCCAGCTCAATGCCAATCCCATAGCGGTTGATATCCTGGCGCTTCTGCCAACGACTTTGTCCGGCATGCCAGGCGATTCTGTTAAAGGGGAGCAATTGTATTATCGCTCCATCCCTTCCGATCAGCAAATGAGCGGAGGCTCTGGTTTGAGGGTCGTCAAAGACGGCTGTCGCCTTTTGCAGAGACGGGAGCGCGGTGTAATGCAGAACAATCGTGTCGGGAAGATGATCCGGAAAAAGGCCGTGATCCTTTCCCTTCAAGAGATGATATTGGATCATTTCATTATTGAGCAGATGCTTGGTGATTTTCCATGCCATAGATGACCTCATTGGTTAGGAGAAGCCTCTTGACAGATGATCTTCTCAGTCAGTTGAGCGAATAAGTAGATGGAATTTGGAAATCAAACGAAATATAGCTATTGACTTTTTGGGAAAAAAGCAAGAAAAATCATTGACATTTATATCTTTGTATCTTGGTGCGAGGTCAATCTTTTCAATCTTGGCGACTCTGAATGTATCGAAACAATCTTTATTGAATTAATGACAAATGGGCAAAAAAAAAGCGCCGATTGATTAACAACCGGCGCCTCTGTGGGAGTAGTATGGAACGGGGTATCTTGAAACCTTTCGATTTCATTATATACTATAGCAATTGCGATGCCAAAAATATTTCTAATGGTAATTGTTGATTAGCTGTATTATGAGGAGCAGAAAGCGGTTATTGTCGGCAGGACGCGAATATTGTGGAAGACTTACGCCAAATGCCCACTTGTGCGTTGATAAAATGGGCATTTGGCGTATTTTAGATTTTGTTAAAAAAGGCTGTAGCTTAACCCAACACCCATCACCTGTTTGATCTGTCGTTTATATGAAATATCTTTATCGTATATCAATTTTACATTGAAATTAAAGGCGATTAACCTGGTGATTTTGGTGGTCAGGTCGGTGTCCCAGATGACGTCGATTTCATCAAATGCTTTAAGATTGGAAAAGAGTTCCATTTTTGATTTGAGCAGACTGTTTTGCGTCACCTTGTAATTCAGATCCCAAACCGATTCAGCACCGATTTCGTTTTTCAATTTTTCTATTTTGGACGTTTTCGGATCATCAGAGTAATGATTAAACATATCCGAGACTGTCTGTTTCATGGCAGCACCCAGTCGCGCCTGAAAAACATCCGAAGGCTTGTAACCAATGCCGATCGCCTCACGAAAATAACCGGGATCAAGGAATTGTGAAATTTTGTCTTTTCCTTCCGCTTTATACATATATCCCGGGGCAAATTGTGTTTCACCCGTAGCAGAGAGAAACGGGTTGAGCAGTTTCCCGATTTTGTAGGTCAACACGCTTTCGAGTTTTATTTCATCGGCAGATTTTTTGGCTTCATCCTCGCCGCTTTTCAGTTCGCCGAATTCAAATTTACCGGTATTGGCCCAATTAATTTTTTCCTGATCATTGACGAATTTGAGGCCACTGCGGAACTGCCAAGCGGTCGAATTCTCTCCCCCTTGAGAATAATTGTCAAAGCTGGACTGCGTCAAGTTGAGGGACACAATTGCTTCTTTTTGCCAGCCATATTTCGGCTGATCGTCGGTTTCGGTTTGAGCTGACAGAGTGATGATACCTGCGATGATCATCAATGTGGTAAAGCTCTTGATCACAACTGTACTCCTTTCCGGTGATGATTGAAATGCATCCTTTGCATTTTATTTTTATATTATTCGGGATTCTGATGTTCTTGTGATTTCAATATGCTGAGAAGTTATCCAGATTGTATTTTTTGATCCGATATCGAAATGTGTCCAGCGACAAATCCAACAGTTTGGCGGCCTTGGTTTGATTACCGTCTGATTTTATAATCGCATCCCGCAGGAGATTTTTTTCCAATTCGGTTAATGAAATGCCATTCTCCGGCAATTCAAAGGTGGTGGCGACGCTGGTCGTCGTGGCCATAGGCCTTAATTCGAATAAAATGATTTCATCAGCTTCAAGAAACTCGTGCTCGGCAAAAATAACCGCGCGCTCAATGACATTGCGAAGCTCGCGCACATTCCCCGGCCATTCATAGTGCATGAGTTTACTTTTTGCAGACTCGCTCAGGCCTTTGACTTTTTTACCGAAATCATAGGCATAGATTTCGATGAATTTTTCAGCAAGCAGCAGGATATCGTCTCCCAATTGGCGTAAAGGCGGCAATTGATGGGAGACCACATAAAGTCGATAGAACAGATCCTCGCGAAATTCGTTGTTCTTGACTGCCTGTAAGAGATTTCGATTGGTTGCGGTAATAATGCGTACTTGGACGCCAATTTCGCGCGTGCTTCCCAGTCTCCGAAATCGCTTCGTTTCCATAAAGGTCAGAAATTTGGCTTGGATGGGATGCGGCAATTCGCCGATTTCATCCAAGAAGAGCGTGCCGCCATCCGCTTCTTCGAGCAAACCTTTTTTACTCGTAAGCGCGTTTGTGAATGCGCCTCGCTCGTAGCCGAAAATCTCCGATTCGATGAGTGTTTCTGGAATTGAAGCGCAATTGATTTCGATAAACGGCGCATTCTGATCCATTGATTGTTGATGAATAGCATTGGCCACGAGGTTCTTCCCAGTGCCGCTCTCACCCAAAAGCAGGATCGTGGTGGTTTTAATGGGTGCGATTTTATCGATGAATGCCCGAACGGTTTGTATGTGGGCGGACTGTCCGTAAATTTTGTTGGGAATTTGCGCGTTGTATTGATTTACTTTGGCGTGCAGCAGGCGGATTTCATTTTTTTGCTGTTGAATCTGTTGTTCAAGGGATGTTTCCTTGGTAGTGTCGGTGATGAGCACGATGAGTTGGGCGCCCGAAAGAGTGCTCTGCTGATGAGAGAAAAGGGTCAGTGTATAATAAAGCAGTTTGCCTTCTTGATCAAAACGCGACAACTTTTCCAATTCATATTTTTTCGCCTTTTGCTCCAGCAGTTCTGTGATTTTGTCTTCAGCGCCGATCAACTCGGGAAACACTTCCCAAAGCGTGGCACTTTTTTTCTGCAGACGACCGCCTGCATACTGGGCCAATAATTTACTGGCATCTTGAAGAAAAAAATCTTGATCAAAAACAGCAAACGCCAATTTGGCGGCCCGTAATATCTTTTCGAGATAATCGTTCATCAAGTGCCTTATAAGATATTTTCAGCCAGTGTCTGAAAAACCAGTTCAACGTTTTCGCCGGTCCTGGCGCTGGTAAAATGGCAGGGGCAATTCAAATTAGCAGCCATTTCGGCTATTTGAGTGCGAGGGTGATCATCTGCGGATAAATCCGTTTTATTGCCGACGAGCACGAGTTTGCTCTCCGGGTTGGTTTCAAAAAAGGGTTTGATCAGATTTTCATATTCTCGAAAGGTCTGTGGTCGAGTGAGATCAAGAACGATGACGGCGCCGTGTGCCCCGTGAAAATAATTCTTGACGACGGGGTCAAATTTTTCCAGATGCGCCAAATCCCAAAGAATGAGATTCATGTGTACTGGGCGGTTCGTTTTTTTATCCAGCAAAGGACCTACGGCTTTGTGCGACAATTGAACACCGATTGTGGATAAGTAGCTTTCATCAAATTTTTGATAAACAAATTGCCGCACCAGGCTGCTTTTGCCGACGCCAAAGGTTCCCAGCATGCACACTTTTTTGCTGATTTTGGTCGGTTCAGGCATTTATTCATCTCCTGCGCGTGATTTCAAAGGTTACTCTTCGATTTTGCTGACGATTGGCTTCGGAGTCATTGGGAGCAATTGGGAAATCCCATCCCAATCCTTCGATAACGATATGGTCTTGCGGAATACCTTTCTTGATCAGGTATTCTTCTACGGTTTTCGCTCTTCTGCTCGACAGTAAGTGATTTTCGTCCACGCTTCCCATATCATCGGTATACCCCCTGATCGTAAGCGTAAAATCAGCAAACGGTTTTAGTCTTGAGGCAACATCATCCAGTAGATGAGTATCATTTTCTGAAAATTGCCAATTTGTTGTTTCAAAATGAAGAATCTGACGGTACAAGAACTGCTGTTGCCGGCTGAATTCGTCCTCTGACAGGACCATGTTGTTGATGACAAAATCAACTCCTTCGATCCCGCGAATGATCTGGGCGATTTCACGTTTTAGTTCTAATGTGGGGACGATACCTTCGATCACGACCTGATCCTTTTCAATGACAAATTGTGGAAATAATTCATTGACTTGACGGAAACGGATCATTCGTTGATCAATGTCCCGACGTATCTTATCAGTTGGACGGACGAATCTAATACGGTTTTGAACCGTCTTGATTTTAGGCATTTTCCCCAGAACGGTATCATATCTGGCAACTGTCTGGATAGAAGGAGCTTCACCCTGGAGGAAGATCGTTCTTTTTTTGACATCAACTTCCACCGATTGCCGCAGAGACGATAATACAGGGTCTGTATCGAGCTGGAGAAGAGCTGCCTGCTCCTGCTTCTTATCGTCAAAATGATGATAGATGCGTTTGCCGACAAAGAAAAGGGCAAGGGGGAGAGCGACGATGAGCAGGAAATAGGACAAATAGGGTTTTGTGGGTTTGGCTTCCGGTTGCGGAATTTTTTCCCGCTGTTCCTTCAGAGGTGCGGCCAGCAGGCGCTGGATGCCGACGAGCTCGGTGACATCGCCATTGAATTCGCGTAGTTTTTTATAAAAGATAGAGTGAATTCTCTCGCTCAGTTTTTGTGCTTCTCGACTGAACTCGGGCGGTACCGGACCGGATACGACAAAAGCGAGATAATAATAATTGGCAATTTCCAGAATGATGGTGTGTTGGCCGTACTGAATTTCGTTGAGATCGTGATTTGAGGCCTTGAATGCCTGCGACACAAAGTGTTTGATCGCCGTCAACATGCCGCTGATCAATTCTTCATCGACAGTCGATTCCTCCTCTGAGGCAGAGACGTGAGCGATCAACAATCCGGATGATTTATGGATGAGGAATATCTGCTCAATTCGAAAACTAATGGCGTCGCGGATGACCAATTCTGCGCTCGAAACACCGGCGACTTGAGCTTTAATTTTCTTGAGCAGCAAGCCGCCTTTTAGGGTGGCATCAATCCGTTGATTCACTTTATCGACCAGCTGTTTCATACTCTCAGAGACAGCTTTACGAATGGTTTTGCCGATGACCGGATAGAGCGCATCGATAATCTCGTGCTGGGATTCAGAGATTTGTTTTTGAATCGCCGGTGCAACGATCGGTGCAAATACCTCGATCATCTCATCCTTAGAGTCGACCAGCCCTTTCTGCAGAACATCCCCAATGACTGGCGCCAGTCCATTGATGAGCGTCTCCTTGTCCAGATTTCTTTGGGCAAGGAGCGTCTGCAGTTTTTGGACCGTCTGTTCCAGCTCTTCGAATTTTTTGCGATCATCGTCGAGGATGATCTTGCGCAATGCTGAGAGTGGATTTGTATTCATTTTTCGAATCAGCGACCGACGATTTGCTGAATTTTGTTGCCCCACTCGAGAAATGCGTGACCAATCTGGCTGCGGTCGACCTTGTTTTCTTCCAGGTTCTTGATTCTCTGGCTGAGATTTTTATCCAGATTAGCCAGGAGCTCAGAGAACTTTTTGTTATCAGATTCCCGCTCATTCTTCAGGGCGGCCTGCATAGACTGATTGATATTCAGGAGCTTATCTTCAGTCTCTTTCAGCAGCTTGCGAAGATTTTCGTTTTCGTTTTTCAAAGCATCGAGCCTGGCTTCGAATTGTCGTTGGGCTTCGCCAAACAATAATTCACGTACCTGTAGAATCTGCTCACTCCCGTCGATTTTGTTCTCTTTCACGGCCTCCTCCTTTGCAAGAAGCTTCATAACTACTCCTCCACGATTAATTTATTTTGATGCTTTCCATCAAGTAATAAATTAGTATAAAAATAATAACAAGTTACATCAAAGTCAAGAATGAACCGCAATAAATAATGCCATTTTTGCAGAATGATCAAAAATTTTACTTCTCATTGATTAAACTCTACTCCCGAGATCATATCGGGCAAGAAATGATGAATCAGAAACCTCTCTTTATTCATTTATGGCGGTGACATCCAGAAACGAGTCCCAATTTAAATGATTCAACAGCCGCTTGATGGGTTGCAGCGGAATATTCGTGCCGGACGGATAAATCATTTTTTCAAATTGAATCGCGTAAAACCCGGTCATCTGCAATGTACTCATCAATGTGTCTGCGGTAAAAAAGGAACGATGGTAACGGGGGTGATTCCCGCCCTGCCATCGGCGGCCGGGGAGAGACATGCGAAATCCCAAACTGAGTAGATTGGGCACTTCGATAAAAATTCTGCCTCCGGGGGTCAATGAATTCCACAGTTGCTCAAGCACCAAAAGCGGTTCGCGAAAATGTTCAAGCGAGTGCCAGAGACAGATGATATCAAAAGCCCCGGAAAAATTCAAGTCTTCATCGAAGTTATGCAGATGAACAACGATATCCAGACTTTCCGATATATGCTGGGCAGCGGCAACCGATATCTCGACCCCCTCCACTTCATATCCTTTGAGCCGGGCGTGATGGAGAAAAAAGCCATGTCCGCAACCCACATCCAGCATCCGTCCCTGATCCTTGAAGCGGCCGATCCAATCAAGTCTTTGTTCGTTTATTTTCCAGACGGACTGGATCGCAGGATCTGGACTGTCGGGAGAGTAGACGCCCAACGATGCCTGATGAAAGTAATGTTCATAGAGTGCCTGTTCTTCTTTCAGCGGCGGCGGATTGCCCAAAAAAGTAAAGCCGCACTCGTTGCATGTCACAACGATATAATTGTCCACGCGGAATTTTCGGCGATAATTTAATCGCCGGCATAAGGGGCAGTCTCTCATAGGCCACTCTTTTTCCGGATGTTTGACAAGAGGAAAGCCCATGGTAAAATGGGCTTTCCACGTGCTGAGACATGTTTACCAGAAATAGATATAAAATGCGACGATAACGCTCAAAATGATGATTGTATGGATGACATCCCAGCGATTCCAGCTTGCACGCACCAGCTTTTTCTCCTCAGCTGTTGCTGCAGCGCGAGTGTAACGCAGCTGTTCAGGTTCGGGTTTAGGGGTCGCCAGGCTGACGACGACGGTGGTGATGAGGCACAGGAAAAAGAGTGCAATACAAAAGTGAAGCCAGTTGATGGCCGCCAATTTGTAGAGCAGGCCGTGTTGTTGGGTGAAAAGAGCGATTAATCCTGCTTTAGCCTGCGTTAGGCCGGTCAGCGTCTGTTGTACATCGGGGTTGCCGCCGAGAGATTGCTGAATGGACGTGAGATTTTGATGAATGCTTTCTCCGGCTTGTCCCGCAAATAATTTGCTTTTGGTTGTCAAAATTTCAGCAAGTGACTGCGAATGGGTTGAGATGAGATCGCTGTTCCCTTTCTGCAATGCCTGAATTAGTTTTTCAACGGTATTCACGGCGGCTGCTTTGACACCGATGGTCACATTAAGCAGCAGTCTGAACATTCCCAGCGCGAAACCGATTGCCAGACCGGCGAAACCGCCTTTCGCATTCGCTCGTTTCCAGAAAACACCGAGAATAAAAGCTGATGCGATGGCTGGACCGAGCAGGCTCTGAACATCCTGCAGATAGGCATAGAGTACTTTGCCGATTCCCTTCATCACCGGGATCCAGACGATCCCGAGGACGACGACAGTGGCGGTGGCAATCCGGCCGACCTTGACCAGATGTTTTTCAGTGGATTGGGGTTTTAACTTTTTATAAAAATCGCCGACAAATAAAGCGGCTGACGAATTGAACAGGGAGGCGAGAGAGCTCATCAGCGCCGCCAGCAGGCCGCATACCACAACGCCTTTGAAACCGATCGGCAGCAATTGTGCGACGAGAGAAGAGAAGGCGCGATCAGGATCAGCAACGGTGAGCAGGCCTTTTTTATTCATGGCATAGGCGATCATCCCGGGAATCAGGAAGATGAAAACCGGCAAGAGTTTGAAGTAACCAGCCAGAATGGCGCCTCGGCGCGCCTCTTTTTGATTACGGCCTGAGAGCACACGCTGGACGATGTACTGGTCGGTGCACCAATACCAAAAGCCGATGATTGCCGATCCGAGGAAGACGCCGGTCCAGGGGAAATCAGTATCATTGGCAGCGCGGACGAGATGGATGTTGTCACCCACCAAACGATGCACCTCACCCCAGCCGCCGACTTTGATCAGGCCGACGACGAGAATGACGATCGAACCGATCAGAAGAACCGGCGTCTGCAGGACCGAGGTATACATAATGGCTTTCATTCCACCGGCGACGGTATAAATACCGGTGATGAGGACGAGTCCAATCGCGCTGACCCAGAACATGTCCAGATTCATGCCGAATATTTTGATGGAAGTGATGCCAAAGACAGTGCCGAACACCACGCCGCCCGAATAGACGGTGACGGCGACTTTGGTGAGCACATAGCTGATGAGAGAAATGAGTGACAGCAGGGTGCGTGAGCCTGATGAGAAACGTCTTTCGAGGAATTCCGGCATGGTGAAAACCTTGATACGGTCATAAAAGGGAACAAACACCCAACCGAGCAACAGGATGATCCATGCGTGCATTTCCCAGTGCGCCATGGCCATGCCGCTGACGAATCCGGCGCCGGCCAGGCCGACAAGGTGTTCGGATCCAATATTGGATGCAAAAATTGAGGAGCCGATTGAAATCCAGCTGGCGTCCCGTCCGGCGAGAAAATAGTCCGTGTGGGACTCTTCTTTCATTCTTGCGACCCAGACGACTATGCCGATCAGTCCTGCTGCGAATGCTGCCAGCACCAGCCAGTCCAGAAGATGAAATCCATTTGCCATTTAACGTCCTTTCATAGTGTGATGAAAACCCTTGTTGTTTTCGTAGAGGTCACAAATTGGCAGTTGACAAAAGAAACTCATCCATTGTTACCACAACATCCTGCGTGAGCGTTCACTCAAATTTCGATAAAGATGTGCAGTTAACAATTCTAATGGATATGAAAATCGTAATGATTGGCAATATAGCTAAACTCCTGCACTAACGCAACTGCTTTCTCAAAAATCTTCTTATGTGGAGATTTATCCGCGTTTGAAGATAAAATTGTTTAAATTACTTGACATTCAACGAAAAATGATTAATTTTCTTTTATCAATTGCACTGTGGAACATTGTCATGGTTCAGTTGTCATATGATCTCATCCTCTCTTTTACTCATTTGCACTTGAGATATTTGATGCTCAATAATCAATGCAGCAGATGAGTTCTAAAATTAAATTGATTGACAGCGTAGGAATCTCAAACCATTTTATGGAGGAAGTGCATGAAAAATTTAACTCCCCTCGTCGCCTTGACCTGCGTGTTCATGTTGGCGTGCTGTTTTGTGGTATTCGGAGCATGTTCTGTCGGTTTAACCGAAAAATTAGGACTGACAGACGCCGCATGGAGCCTGGTACCGGCCATTTTCCTGTACACCGCATGTCTGGTGCAGTTTTTTATCGGCGCCATTACCGATAAGGTCGGTCACAAGCCGATTGCCATCATCGGTTTCATCGTCACCACTGCCAGCATGTTTTTGATTGCTTATGCGGCCTCGGTGAGTTTTCTGTATGCAGCGGCGGTGTGTTTAGGTATCGGTGCCATGTCGCTGAACACCGTCGGCAATACGATCATTCCCCAGGTCTTGTTCGGTGGAAAAGATCCTGCGCGTGCAAGCAATTTCGGTAATGGATTTTTTGGTCTGGGTCTGTTCTGTGCGCCCCTGATCATCAACTATGCACCAACTTATCAGACAGGATTAATCATTCTGGGTGTTATCAATGTTGTGTTTCTGTTGCTGGCGCTATTAACTCAGTTTCCCAAAGCTGCTCTTGGCTACAAATTCTCTACTGCGATCAATTTACTGGGACAGGCGCCGGTGCTGATTGCCGCGTTGGCATTATTGTGCTACATCGGCTTGGAGAGTTCCATGAGCAATTGGACAGCAAAATTGATGAATGAGTTGTATACGAATGCCGGAGTTGTAAATGCTGCGAAAACATCAGCCACCATTTTGTCAATTTTCGGCTTGGCGATGATGATCGGCAGGTTCATTGCCTCCGCTGTCAAAAACCTGACCGCAATTGGTATTAAAGTGATCATTGCGGTTTCAGCTATCGCTATAGTATCTTTGTTGGCACTTTACATGGCAAAATCACCAATCGTTGCAGTCATTGCCATCATTGTAACGGGATTTGCCTTTGCGCCGGTGTTCCCCACTGTTTTGGGCGTGACCTTTGGAAAATATGAACCCAAATACTATGGTTCTATCTTTGGAATCATTTTTGCCGTTGGATTGTTTGGCGGTGGCCTACTGCAAAACCTGATCGGAACCATGGCGGGTACCTCGGTTCAGTCGGCCTTTATCATTCTGGCGATCGTGGCAGCTGTTTTGTTGGTGATCGGCCTGATCATGGGCAAGGCTAAATCTAAAGCCGTTGCCTGATCCTTAAAGAAAGTCAATTGAAAGCCTCCAAAGTCGTCACTGCGGAGGCTTTTTCATTCGAATCAGCTGAAGGAGAGTTCCCCATGGGAAAAGGAATTCGTTTGTTTTTTATGATGTTCCTGCAGTACACAGTCTGGGGCGCATGGTATCCGGTGATCACTGTTTATCTGCAAAATACTCTTGGATTCGACGGCGTCCAGGCCGGTGTGGTCTTTGGTCTTTTATCGCTGGCCACCATTATCTCGCCGTTTATTGGCGGTCAGCTGGCGGATCGCTATTTTTCAACGCAAAAGGTCATTGCCGCTTTTCATTTGGTCGGTGGAGTGTTGTTGTTCTTTGTCTCTAAAATAAGCAGTTATACTCCGATGGTGTTGTTGTTTTTTGTCTATTGTTTGCTCTATGCCCCGACCATTGCTCTCACCAATTCGTTGGCGTTTCGTCATTTGAAGGACTCTGAAAAGGAATTCGGTTTCATTCGGGTTGGCGGTACCATCGGTTGGATTGCCATCGGACTGGGCTTGACCGGATGGCGAATTCTGGCCGAGTCTCACCCGGCATTGTCTCATCCTGGCGATATGTTGCTGCTGGCCGGTTTCATGTCCATCTTACTGGGATTATATGCGCTCACTTTGCCTGATACTCCCCCGAATAAAGAAAAGAGCAATCCGCTGGCTTTTCTCGCTGCCCTCAAAATGATGAAGAACAGAAATTTTGCCATCTTTATCCTCATCAACTTTATCGTTTCAACCGAATTGATGTTCTACTATCAGTTGACCGGCCCGTTTCTGGTTTCCGAAAAAATCGGCATTTCGCCGACGGGTTTGAGTGGAGTGATGGTGATTGCTCAAATTGCCGAGATATTGGTGATGGCATTGCTGCTGCCCTACTTTCTGCCGAAATTCGGCATCCGTAAAACATTGATCCTGGGTATTCTCGCCTGGCCGCTTCGCTATATCATTTTTGCCATTGGCGCTCCTGTGTGGCTGGTGATTGCCTCTCTGAGCCTGCACGGTTTCTGCTATGTGTTCTTTTTCACCGCCTCTCAAATTTATGTGGACACCGTCGCGCCGCGCGATATCCGTGCTTCTGCACAAAGTCTGATCATTTTGGTGACAATCGGATTGGGGATGTATCTGGGAAGCATTTTTGCGGGTTGGGTGCAAAATATTTTCTCGGTCAAAGGAGAAGCCGGCAACATCCTCAGCACCAATTGGGTCGGCGTATTTATCGTGCCGTTCGTATTGACCGTTTTATGTGCGATCGCATTCCTGCTCTCTTTTAAAGAAAAGTTGTCGTTCTCCGGACAGGATAAATAATTGTCGCATGGTGATACGATGCCTTTATTAGAGGCACACGCAGACTTGATCAAAGCAGGGTGAAAGAATCTGCCGCGTCTCGTTGTGAGAGCGATTCTTTTTCGTTGATTCAAAAAATCTTCAAGGGGTGCTGGATATAAATTGGAGAAGACGCTAAAACGATAGAAATTAAAGTCATACGGCTGGGACGGAATGCAGCCGTATGACTTTACAATTCACACAGTATGAATTCCCCATTAATTTTACGCAGAAATCTTTAAAAACAGTAATTAATTTTAGCCTTTTGATTCTATCTCAACACAGATTCTTGGCAATATGCCATGGTACATGATTTGCTTTGAAAGGCGAGCGTGGGAGTAGTGGTAGAGTTGATCATTTTTCATGAAGGCTCAAGGTTGCGACGGATATGATCATGACACGAGATGGAAGCAACTGATGAGCCCTGCAATATGTTATTAAAGCTAAAACAAGGGAACAGTCGTCAGCACACATGGAAAATAATAAAACTTTAGGTGCGGAACGGGAGTGGGGTTTTCAAGATTATTTGTCATTGGCTATACGCCGGAAGTGGATTATTATCTCCATTTTCTGTCTCGTTTTTTCAGCGTCAGCAGCCTATTTTTTTACTCGTCCCCCGATCTATCGAGCCGGCTCTACATTCATCATCGAGAGCAGTGATAAAAAGGGCGGCAATATAGCGCCTGTCATTTTTGAAAACAATGTTCGGCCGTTCGGTTTTTACGAGACACTCGTGAAAAGCCGAATTTTTCGTGAGAGAATCATCAAAGCGGTCAAGAATGACAGCACTCTTCTCCTCTGTCCTGATTTTAATGACGAGGCTTTGAAGAAATTATTGGGAGATCTCACCATCAGTGAAACCGAGTATGATGAACTTTACGCGCTCTTCGCTGAGGCAAATCATCCGGTCATTGCCTATCGTTTCGCCATGATTTCAATGAATGAATTTAAGCGACGTTGCCAGGAGATTGAACTCGAGGAGTCGCGCAACGTCGTAAGTTATGTGAATCTGCAGATCGAGGAGGCGCGGAAAAACCTCGAACATGCCGAGCGTGATCTGCAGGAATTCAAAGAGCGAACACAAATCAGCGATATCGACGAGATTGAGGGCGGGCTGTTGAAGAAATTGGGAGAAATTGAATCTCAGCTTGAAGATGTTGAAACCCAACGTCAACTGGCACAGGCGAATCTCAATACCTACCAGGCAAAATTCGGAACTCTTAAAGACCGACAAGGACAGACACTCTGGAATAATGAATCGCCGGAGGTGCAGAGTCTGCGCAACGAAATCGAAAAACTCGAACAATTAAAGCGTAAAGTTGCAGAAGCCAATGGAATTTCTTCGCCTCAGATTGCAGCTGTGGATGCAAAAATTGAGCTTAAAAAGAATGTATTACGTCAGGCTGTACTGGCGAATCACTCGCCGGTTTCCGGTTTCAGTTTCAGTCGTGAAGAAGAATCGACAAAGGACATTTTCAACGAACGCATTATCAATGAGGAGCTCAACCTATACACCCTCAGCAATCGCGAACAGTTTCTGCGCAGCATGATTGACCGCTATCGCCAGCAGAATCCCAATATTCTTGAACATGCGATCGAATTGGCGCAGCTTCAGCGGACAAAAAAGGTTAATGAAAATCTTTACACCTTTTTGGTTGAAAAAGCAGAAGAAGCCAAAATCAATGCAGCGACGGGAACCGGTGGAGTTCGGGTGGTCGATGAGCCCAGTCTGCCTGAATCCCCTAAATCTTCCAATAAAAAGCGAAATATTGCCGTTGCGATGATTCTGGCCATGGGACTCGGTTTTGGTTTGGCTTTTGTACGTGATTATCTTGACAGCTCGATCTACACGGTTGAAGACATTAAGCATATTGGTGATTTTGCTATCCTCGGCAGTATACCATTGATGAAGATATCCGATCTTGGTTCTGGAATACGCACCTTGAAGAATGGGAAAAAAGCGGCGATCAATGAGCTCTATTACTTTGAAGATCGAATGAATGGTTATCGGAACAAGGTCATCTCGCTCATTGAAAGCAAAGAACCTGTTGTTGATGCTTATCGTCATGTGCGCACGAACCTGCAATTTGCCAATGTCGATTCGTTTGTCAAAAGAATTCTGATCACCAGTTCCATTCCCGGTGAAGGGAAAACGCTGACAGCGGCAAACCTTGCCATTTCGTTTGCGGAACTCGGGAAAAGAGTTCTGGTTGTGGATTGTGATATGCGCAAAGCCCACCAGCATATTTTGTTCAATGTACGCAAATCTCCTGGATTGTCGGACTATATGGCGCGAGACCTGTCGATCGAAAAGGTGGTTTACTTGACTCATGTGCCGAATCTTTATGTCATTCCTGCAGGAACGACGCCCCCGAATCCGGCGGAGATGTTGGCCAGCAGCAAGATGAGTGATTTGATCCGCAAATTGGAACAGAATTTTGATTTTGTCCTTTATGATTCTCCGCCGATTATTTCCGTGACGGACCCAATTCTCCTTTCGAAAAAAGTCGAAAACGTTGTATTAGTGGTACGTTTCGGCAAAACGAGCCGACATCTGGTTACCGATTCGGTGAGTCGCCTCAAGCATGTCAATACTGACGTGTTGGGAATCATTTTCAACGGCATGGAACGATCGAAAGGATATGGGTATTACAAATATGATTATTCTTATTATCAGAATTCATATTATTCTGAGGAGCAGCAAGGAAAGAAAAAGAAATTTACGTTTGTCGGGTAGTCGTTCGGGGCGGTATTAAAAGTCTTTCTTCAAGAAGGATTTGAATGCGCTTCCTTTTGGTGTGATCGTGAATATGCAAGCGGGTTGTGACCGGCTTATTTGGGTTCACGAGGGGGTTTATTGTTTTTCATTTTATTGTCAAAATCTTCGATCATTTTGTCATATTTTTGTTTTTGATTATCATCGAGAATTTTTTTGAATTCATTTTCAAAACTCTTTCTGATCCGCATGTGTTGCTCAAATTGCTCGATGCGGACCCGCTCATACTCTTTTCCGAGATCGGCGAGCATTGTTTTGAGGCTTTCCTGTTGAGTGATTGACAGAGAAAGTTCTTTGGTAAACACTTCAAAGAAGAAATCATTGGGAGGTCGATGTTTGCGTGGCTGCGGCCGATCCTCCAGAACCATATGCTGCAATACCATTCCGACGACCACTCCGATGAGAAAGATCGAGATCAGACTTAATATTGCATTTTTTTTCGAGGTCATCATCGTTATTCTCCATCAGTCGGTGATGAATTATTTAAAATGGCAAATTCTAATAATTCATCGTTGGTTTCTAAAGGTAAAGTTTGTTCCTCATAAAACTGCGTCCAGGCGTTGCCTATCATGTCGTTATTGATGGAAGAGAACGTGAACAATGACAGGAAAAATATGGATAGAGCAAAGCTGAACAGGATTAGTGGTCGCGGCACGATGTCAAGATAAGACCAGAATCGACCTAGACCGGATGCAGCATATTCCGCCATCACACGAGCAGCAAAATAGGGCTTGGGGGTGATGATTTTTTCGGGACTGATGTCATGTCGAATGCTCCTGATGGTCGCTAAAAACTCAAAGCAGGATTTGCATTCGGCCAAATGCTGTTCCACCATTCTTTGTTGTCGGGATGGAAGGGCATTATCAAAGTAGAGTGATATCAGCTTTCTTAGTCTTTTATGTTTCATTTTATCTCCTCCCGATGAGGGGACAGTTCTTTCGCCAGTTCCTGGCGCGCTCGGAACAATCGGGACTTGACAGTGCCCATTTTCCAGTGCAGGATTTCGGCGATTTCTTCATAGGATAATTCTTCTAATTCCCTCATGATCAATACGACTCGTGAATTCTGCGGCAGACGCTCAAGCGCCTTTTCGAGCAGCATTTTTCGCTCAACCCGCTCGAAAAGAGTTGCAGGATCAGGTTCTGAACCGCTGAATGATTGCTCTTCTCCGCTGTCTTCATTCACTTGAAACAATGTCATGATCTTGCGTACTTTTTTTTTGCGCAAGTGATCTCGGCAGAGATTGACCGCAATCCTTAACAACCAAGAGCGAAAGGGTGCGCGGAACTCATAATGTTTCAATGCAGCCAGCATTTTTAAAAAGGTTTCCTGCGCTAAATCTTCGACAATGTTTTCATCACGAACGATTGAATAAACCACCCGATGAATTGAGGGGGAGTACAATTCGATAAGACTGGTCAGTGCTTTCGAATTTCCCGCTTTCCCGGCTAAAATGAGTTCAGTGATGACACTGTCATTATCCGCTGGATCGTACAATACCTGCTCTCGCTTTTCTTAAAGAACGCAATTAATTTAAAAAGGTTCTTGCAACTGAAATTAATGGGATTAATTGGATAAATCAACCGTTTTATTGAATGTCCCGTTTAAATTGATCAAAATTTGTTGGAATATTAAGCATTGTTTTGTATTCTTATGATGAGCCACAAATATATTTGCCACACCCGTGTAGGGAGAAGATGATGTACCGATGGCCAATAATGATCCTTCTTCTTGGCTTTATTTTCGTCATCCATTGCGCTCATGCCCCCCAGATCAGCGAACCCATAGCCATTTCTGCCGAAGATGAATTTCGTAGAGGTAAGGCATCCTTGGATCAAGGCGACTGGGAACGGGCGGCTGTTTGCTTTAATCGAGCCCTCAAGGCAAATCCGAATTATTCCGAAGCCTATGCAGAATTGGCGTATATTCTGGCGCTGCGGAACCATCCCGAGAAAGCGATCGACTATGTGAATTGTGCCGTGCGTAAGAATGAACGATCGGCAGCCAGTCAAATCATGAAGGGCAGGATTTTCATTATGATTCAGCCTGCTTTGTGGTTTGAAAACGCTCAGCATGCCCTCAACCGGGCTATCGAGCTAGATCCCTCAAATCAGGAGGCGCTTTATTATCAGGCCGAAGCCTATCTCCAGCATCAAAATTTGCCGGAATCTGCGGCGGCTTTAAAACAATTGGTGGAGCGCCAAGGCGCTTATGCGGAAGCAGCCTCTGCGCGTCTTGACTATGTTGAAGCGAAAATAAAAGCTTCTCCACGCTCGGAAGTCGGCGACAAACTTGTTGATTTAAAAGTGATCACCCGTGCCGACTTGGCGGCGTTATTGGTTGCCGAGCTCGGTCTGCATCATCTCATCAACCGCAGGAATCCGAACGCTTATAATCAAACCACCAGGCAAAAGCTGTCGAACGCTCCCGTCCTCCACATTCGCGATATCGCCGGCCATTGGGCTGAAGATTATATCCAGGAAATAGTCGAACTGCAGGTGATGGATATTTTCCCCGATCACAGTTTCCATCCGCAGGAAACGGTCAGTCGAGTTCAGATGGCCATGACTCTTCAGCAAGCGGTCATATCAATTTCAGGAGATTTATCGCTTGATACGGCATATATCGGAAAATCCACGAGTTTTGTTGATTTGAAACCGACTCATTATGCCTTCAATGCTGTCTGTTTGATGGACGAAAAGGGTATCATGCAGGGGAATCCCCTGACCGGTGAATTCGACTTGAATTCACCGATAAACGGAATCGATGCGCTGATCTCTATTCGTGCTCTGGAACGAATTTTTAATTCGAATCGATGACCGAATTTTCAAGAATCCATAAACTGTCTGCAGCTGTGGAAGGATTCTCTTTTTTATCTGCTTTTTAATCCCTATATTCAATGTTTTAAAATAAATAGAGTACTTGATGAAAATCATTAAAGTATCCCCGAAAAGTATCGCTGCTGAACTGGGCATACGGCCTGGAGATCATCTCGTCAAGATAAACGGACATCCTATACGAGATCATCTCGATTATCAGTTTTTTGTTCAGGAAGATCAACTCGAGCTCGAGATTGAACGTCAGGGTGAGATGACGATTTATGAGCTCGAGTTTATTGATGAGGATCTGGGGATGGATTTTGCGGAAATGAAGTGCTTGTCCTGCGGCAATCACTGCGTTTTTTGTTTTGTCGATCAAAATCCGCCTAATGTACGCCCTACACTTTTTTTCAAAGATGAAGACTATCGAATGTCTTTTATTTACGGTAATTATGTCACTTTGACCAATACCTCTGCAAAACAATTGCAGCGCATTACTGATCTGAGGTTGTCGCCGCTCTTTATATCTGTTCATGCCGTTGACCCGCAGCTGAGGAAGCGCATGCTTGGTTTGCGTCGCGATGATCGTCTACTGGAAAAAATATCTTTCTTGGCGACGAATAATATAGAAATGCACACTCAAATCGTTCTCTGTCCAGCCTGGAATGACGGGGAGGAGCTCGATCGCACGGTGCAGACTCTGGCTAAATTTTTCCCGCAGATTAAGACTGTTGCCGTTGTTCCAGTCGGATTGACTAAACATCGGCAGGGTCTGGCGGCGTTACGGCCGGTGTCGTCGGAATTAGCCAAACAATTGGTTACGTGGGAAAAAGAGGTTTCGCGCCAGTTTTTGCAGCAATTCGATAGTGCGTTCGTTTATATCGCTGATGAATTTTATCTGCTGGCTGGGGAAAATATCCCTCCTGCCGAGCGATATGAGGGATTTGCGCAGGTCGAAAACGGCGTCGGCATGGTGAGGCAGTTGTTGGATGCCTTTGAGGAGGAAAAAGCACTCTTTCCTCAGGAAATTCAGCCCACCCACTTTAGTCTGATTACCGGCGAAATGGCGGCGCCGATTTTAGAAAATGCCATATTGCCTTCTCTCCAGCGTATCAAAGGGTTGCAGGTGACCCTTCATCCGATCAAGAACATTTTTTTTGGCGGCGGCGTCTCTGTTTCAGGATTGCTTGTCGGTGCGGACATTGCCGATCAGCTCAGCAAACAACCGTACGGCGATGTCGTCGTATTGCCGCCCAACTGCCTGAACAATGACGGCCTCTTTTTGGACGATTGGACGGTTCAAAAACTGGAGAGTTGCTTAAAGCGAAGCGTCGTGCTGAGTCACGGTGGATTTCTGGAACTTATTGAGCTAAAGAGTTTATGAAAAAACCTATTGTCGCTATTGTCGGCCGACCCAATGTCGGCAAGTCAACATTATTTAATCGCATCATTCGTAAGCGGGTGGCGATTGTTGATGATCAGCCGGGAGTAACCCGTGATCGGCACTATGCAACCACCGATTGGGCGGGTGTTGATTTTGATCTGCTGGACACCGGCGGATATGTGCCGTCCTCAAATGATATCTTTGAACAGGCGATCCGAAAACAGGTGAATTACGCACTTTATGAAGCGGATTTGGTCATTTTTTTGACCGATGCCACGACCGGTATTACGCCGTTGGATATTGATATTGCCGAGATTTTGCAGAAATCAGGCAAAAAAACCTTGCTGGTCGTCAATAAAGTGGATAATGAACATCGCGAAGACGAACTATATGATTTTTTTCAGCTGGGTTTGGGTGATCCACTGGGAGTGTCCGCGATTGGTGGCCGCGCTGTCGGGGATTTTTTAGATCGCGTCGTCGAGTTGTTGCCCAAAGGAGCGGCCCCTAAAGAACAAGAGGTCTCGTTAAAGTTGGCGATCCTTGGAAGACCGAACGTCGGGAAATCCTCTTTTGTGAATGCTGTTCTTGGCCAGGATAAAATGATCGTCACCGAAATCGCCGGGACAACCAGGGATTCGATCGACACACGTGTGCACTATCAAGGGCGCAGTTTAATCCTCATCGATACCGCCGGCCTGCGAAAACGCGCTCGAGTCAATGAAAATATCGAGTTCTTCAGTACAGTGCGAACGGGCAATGCTATAGAGCGCTGTGATGTCGCTGTTGTTATGATCGATGCGACCGAGCTGATGACTGATCAGGACAAAACGATCATTATGACAGCTGCCGACTTGGGCAAAGGCGTGGTTATTGCAGTGAATAAATGGGATCTGATCGAAAAAGATTCGCTGACAGCGAGACGATTCGAGAAAGATATGCAGGATAAACTCCGGGATTTGAATTTTCTCCCGATTATGTTCATTTCTGCATTGACCAAACAGCGGATTTATAAAGTGCTGGAAGTGGCTTTTTCGGTACATGAGGAGCGCATGAAGCGTCTGGTTACTGCCGATTTAAACCGATGGCTGCAGGAGGCAATCGAGCAGCATCATCCGCCGGCGTTCGGTACAAAATGGGTAAAGATCAACTATGTCACCCAGACCAAAATCAGTCCGCCGCTGTTTATATTTTTCACCAATGAGCCCAAAGGCATTAAAAAGAATTATCGTAATTATCTGGAGAACAAACTGCGCGAACAATTTGGTTTTTTCGGCGTTCCTATTAGACTGGCTTTTCGTAGGAAAAACAAATAAATGAAGATTGGTTTTGTCATCTTTTTCTGCTGCATACTTGCCTTCACAGCTTGGGCGGGGACACATCAAACCACATTGTCCGCTCAATTAGCAGACGACTATGAAAATGGATTGATTACTGTGCGGGAATATATCGCTTATCAGCTTTTGGGCATCCGACAGTCATCGCTCCTGCCGCCGGGGTATCAAAGTTACCCTCAAGAAACAACCCGGCTGGGAACCGGCTTGGCCGGCGAAGCCTTTTCCCTGCTCCCGGGAGCGAATCCGCAAGAGTACAGTCTGCTCTCTCGGGCTCTCAGTCGTCCGACGGATTTGGATCAATCTTTTGTAAGCGAGACGGGTCTGTTCCGAATTCACTACACCCTCCAGGGATATAATGCCTCGGCTGATACCTTCATCATTCATGCAGCAAACTGTTTCGATGATGCCTATCGTCTCCTGGTCGATCAGCTGGGTTTTCCGGCGCCGCCAAGTGATGAGGTTGATGGTCCGGAATGGGATGTTTATGTGCACAACATCGTCGATTATGGTTATTCGACGCCGGAAAATCAGGCGTCGACTGCTTTATATCCTGATGGATTCACCAGTTTCGTGCAGATTGATAATGATTTTATCTCCACTTATACTCCTGGTCTCGATGGCCTGCGCGTTACAGCAGCGCACGAGTTTTTCCATATGGTGCAGATCGGCATGCGTAATTTCAGCACGAGTGAACTCGATAGCCGCTGGTTTTTTGAAGCGACCGCCACATGGCTCGAAGATGTCGCCTATGATGATGTGAATGATTATATACAATATCTCCCGCATTATCTCTCCAATCTGCATCGCTCCCTCCGTGTTTATAACGGCCTTCATGAATATGGCGCGGCACTTTATTTCCATATGCTGACACAAAAATATGGTCAAGCCATTGTCCTGCAGTTTTGGCAGGAATTCGCGCATCGGGAACTATATACTGCTCTGGATGCTGTTCTAAATCGATACAGCAGCAGCATGGCGTTGGAATTTGCAGATCATATGGTATGGAATTATTTTAGCGGTGATCGCGCTGACCCAGCTCATTATTATGAAGAGGGCGCTTCCTATCCGATGATCGAGCCGCACCTGGTGCAGGAGTTGGAAAAAACTGTGGGATTCAGCGATGAAACCCAGTTACTCAGCGCCCGTTATACGCGCATTCAGCCTGCCGGATTCGGTAATCTGTCAATTTTGCCAGAGTTTTCGATTCCCACTGATTGGAGTTACGCCACAATCGTACAACCTCAAGGATTGACAGCAGACGTCATTCGTACTTCCGGCTCGACGACGACAATGCTCTCTGATGTCAGTGCGGCGCATTATATCCTTTTAATTGCGGTGAATGTGGCCATTCCGCAGAATGATATGACCAGCAAGGTCGAAAAATACCAGTTTACACTGAATATGGGTGAAGCCGATGGCTTTCGTGAAGGAATCAAACAGATTTTCCCCAATCCCTATTATCCCGAACAACACTCGTCAGGCTTACGAATCGATGTGCGGTTGTTGGATAAAACCGATAAAATCACGCTCTATATTTTGAATGAAGGCGCCCATGTGTTGTATCAACGCGATATCGAATTTAATACGGAGAGGAATGGAGATATCTCGCTGTTTTGGGACGGCCGGACGGAGAGTGCTGAATTGGTTCCCTCCGGCATTTATTTTGTGTACATAAAAAGTGGAAAGAAAGGAATTACTGCGGCTAAATTTGCGCTGATTCGATAAAACGTGTTTTGCAGTCGGTTAACTAAAAAGAATGGGTAAGATATGTTCACTCGCAGGGAATTTTGCAGATCAACTGCAGCGACCCTTGGCGCCGCTGCGGTATCGTTGGGGGCAGCACAATGGTCGCGCGTTCTGGGTGCGAATGATACGATACGTGTTGGCATCATTGGTTTTAACAGCAAAGGTGCTCAACATATCGACGTTTTTCGATCCCTACCCGGCGTTCGGGTGACGGCACTATGCGATGTTGATCAAACCATTGTCGATCGCGAAGCGGCCAAGTTCAAGGAGCGCGGGGAGGAGGTGACTACCTTTCAGGACCTTCGTCATCTGCTCGATCGCCAGGACATCGATGCGGTCGTCATCGCCACACCAAATCACTGGCACTCTTTGGCAGCGATTTGGGCAGTCCAATCAGGCAAAGATGTCTATGTGGAAAAACCCATATCTCATAATATTCGTGAGGGTCGTCTGTTGGTTGAGGCTGCACGCAAACATCATAAAATTGTGCAGTCCGGGACCCAAAATCGTTCTGACGTTGGACTGCGCGCTTTTAAGGACTATTTAAATGAAGGTCATTTGGGCAAGGTTCTCTGGGCACACGGTATTTGGTTTAAGCTGAGGTCAGGCATCGGCCGAGTCAATGGACCTCAGGCCATTCCTGCCGGCGTCGATTATAATCTCTGGACTGGCCCCGCGCCGCTCACTCCTCTGATGCGCGCCAATCTGCATTATGACTGGCATTGGTTTTGGGAAACGGGAAATGGAGACATGGCCAATATCGGCGTTCATCAGATTGATGATTGTCGTTTTTTGTGTGATCTGCATGGGAATCCCAAACGGGTGATCAGTCTGGGGGAGCGATGGGCATTTGATGATGACGGCCAAACACCGAACACTCATCTGGCCCTGGTTGAATATGACATTCCGTTGTTGATTGAAACCCGCAATTTGCCCATGAGTCCGACCATGAATATCGAAGATCATGTGCGCGGAGTGAGGATGGGCAATATCATTATGTGTGAAAATGGTTACTTTGCCGGTGGACGCGGCGGTGGTTGGGTTTATGATCCTGCCGGTACAAAGGTCAAACAGTTCCCCGGTGACGGCGGGGAAGGACACGCCGCCAACTTTATTGAGGCGGTTCGAGCCCGTGACGCTTCATTATTGCATTCTGATGTCGAGGAAGGACATTTCTCGGCAGTCGTTTGTCACGCAGCAAATATCAGTTATCGCCTAGGCAAAAAATCATCCTTTGAGGAAATTGAAAACAGCGGCGATTATTCTCAGGAGGCGCGCGAACGGATTACGAGCATGCGCGAGCATCTTGCCGCCAATCAAGTCGATATCGCCAATCGACCGGTTGTGATCGGTGCGGCTCTTGACTTTAATCCACAAGAGGAGCAGTTTGTCGGCCCTTCTAGCTATGAAGCCAATATGTTTCTGTTCCGTAATTATCGCGAACCTTTTGTCGTACCGCAATCAATTTAGCCGTTTCAGGTGATTTTGGGTGGAGTTTAGTTTGTTTGATCCATTTGCTCGTGTTTTTCCATATGAATTCCTCATGGGGGGTTAGGCTTGATCTTTTTTGATGCCGAGCGATTGAACCCTCTCTTCTGCAGCTTACAATTGTTAACTTGTCAAAAAACAACGAAATACTTATTTTGTTAATTATTTTATTTGCGAGGAAAGCATGAAAATGAAGTTTATTTTCTTCCTGTATATAGTCGGCTCTGCATATTTTCTGTATGGGGCGGATTGGCCGCAATTTCGCGGAGTTCATCGTGATGGCTGGTCGACCGAAACCGGACTTTTACAACAATGGCCTGAAGCAGGGCCGCAATTAATATGGTCCTTTGAAGGGCTGGGTTCCGGGTATGGTTCGGCTTGTGTGGTCGATAATCAGGTTTTCATTGTTGGAGCGTTGGATGGTGCTGAAACGGTTTTCGCTTTCGCTTCGAATGGGAAATTGATATGGCAACGATCTGTCTCAACAGGATGGAATCAGTCTTTCCCAGAGCCGCGCACCACGCCGACGTATGAAAATGGATTCCTCTATGTCACCACCGGAATGGGCAACGTGGCCTGTCTTGATTCGAAAAACGGCAGGATCAGGTGGGAGGTGCAGGCGGTTGAGAAATTCGGCGGCAAATACCATCGTTGGGGTATTGCGGATAATCCCTTAATTGTCGATGATTTGATCATCACGACTCCCGGCGGCAAAGATGCATCGGTGGTGGCGTTGAAAAAAACAACCGGTGCGACGGTTTGGACGAGCGAGGGACTGGATGATCAGGCAAATTACTGTTCACCGATTTTGGTTGAGCGGGGGAATAAAAAAATCATCGTCACCATGCTGGAAGAGCATTTCGTCGGTATCGATGCCGCCAATGGCCAGGTTTTTTGGAAGGAGGCTTATCGTGACTTTCAGGAAAACGCCAAGGACATCAATCCAGTGAGTCCGATCTACAAAGATGGATACATCTATACAACCAGCGGCTATGATGACGGCGGGGCGATGTATGAACTGGCGGCGGATGGTCTTTCGATTCAAAGAATATGGACGGAAAAAATCCTTGATACCCACATTGGCGGGGTTGTGCTGGTGAACGGCATCGTTTATGGATCCAGCTGGGAGGGCAACAACGATGGCAGCTGGGTGGCATTGGATTGGAAGACCGGCCAAGTCAAATTCGAACACAAATGGATCAACAAAGGTGCGATCATCTACGCCGATGGGAAATTATACCTCTATGCAGACAAAGAAGGCCGTGTCGGACTTGTCAATCCCAATCCGACCCAGTTTGAACTGATCAGCTCCTTTGTCGTTCCGCTGGGATCCGGTCCCCATTGGGCTCATCCCTCAATTTCCAACGGTCGGCTTTACATCAGGCATGGGAATGCTTTGATGGTATATGACATTAAAGGAAAATAAGCGGCATAGATGGAAATTCATTTTTTTGTGGAATCTTGTTCTTTATTTCGATACTTTTTAAATTAATAATGGAATGAACCAATAACTCGATGGAAAATATGAAAAGATTAATTGCTCTCGCTTTGTTTTTGCTGAATTATTCGCTCAACAGTCAAATTCTGTCTCAATGGCGTGGACCTGAAAGAGACGGTCATTATCCCCAGGAAAATCTCCTCGCCAGTTGGCCTTCTGGCGGCCCGCAATTGCTATGGAAGGGTAAGGAACTGGGCGAAGGTTATTCCTCGCCGGCGGTGACTGCAGATGCGGTATACGTCACCGGCCTGGTCAAAAAGGAGGGTTTTTTATTCGCTTTTAATCATGCCGGGAAGCTGCTTTGGAAAACGTCTTATGGCCCGGAATGGGATGCAGGACATCCTGGCGCCCGAACGACGCCCACGATCGTGGCCGATCGGATTTATCTGGTTTCAGGTATGGGAATCGTTGTCTGCATGACAACCGACGGCAAAATTCAATGGCAGGTTGACATGCAGCAGCGATTTAGCGGCCGAAATTTGGAATGGGGTATTACAGAGTCACCATTGATTGACGGAGCTCATTTGTTTTGTACCCCAGGCGGCGCCGGTACCACAATGGCTGCGCTCGACCGTCTGACCGGAAAGACGATATGGCAGACGACGGGAAACGGACAGCTTTCAGCGTATTGTTCGCCGCGCATGATGACGCACAACGGACGGCGAATCATTTTGACCATGACGGAAAAGTCCTTGATCGGAATCGATGCCGATAACGGTGCGTTGCTCTGGCAACATCCTCATGTCACCCGTTATGATATCAATCCCAACACACCGCTCTATGCCGATAACATGATTTACAGCATCAGCGGCTATGGAACCGGCGGGCAGATGTTTCAGTTGAGTGCGGACGGCAAATCAATCAAAAAGTTGTGGGAGAACAAGGCGCCCGACAGTCAATTTGGCGGCGCTGTGCTGGTGAACGGTTCCCTATATGCTTCCGGTCACGAGAATCGGGGATGGGCGTGTCTTGATTGGAAAAGCGGCGCCACCCAATGGACCAGCCGGGAATTTGGCGGCAAAGGCGCAATCATATTTTCTGATGGGAAGCTTTATTTATATAGTGAAAGAGGAGACGTGCTCCTGGCCAATCCCAATCCCAAACAGTTCGAAACAATCAGTTCCTATACTATTGCCGAAGGAACCGGCCCCCATTGGGCTCATCCGGTGATTCATAACGGCAGACTTTACATTCGTCACGGAGATACGCTGTTCGCTTACAACATTGAGCGCAAATGATGGTTCTCTTTGACGCTCTTTTTATGGAATGATTATGCACCGTGTGCAAAAGATGGTGATTCAATTGCTGCTGATATGGCCGTTGAGCCATGCAGCCGTTCAATCCGACTGGCGTGGTCCGCGGCGCGATGGCCATTTTCCCGAATCGAATTTAGCGCAGAAATGGCCGAAAACGGGACCGAAAGTGCACTGGCAGGCAAGCGGTCTGGGCAAAGGATTTACCTCTGCCGCTGTCACCGAAAATCGAGTTTTTATCACCGGTCAGAAGAGTCAAAATGGATTCCTTTTCGCTTTTGACCTTGACGGGAAATCCTTGTGGCAGGTTAAATATGGAGAAGAATGGACCGCAAATTATGAGGGAACCCGATCGACTCCGATTGTCGCAGATGACTCGATTTATTTTTTGAGCGGCCGAGGAGTGATTTATTGTCTTTCGGTTCGAAATGGCGAATTGATATGGCAGGTTGATATTTTAAAACGGTTCAAGGCTCCCGCTGTTGATTGGGGCATCGCCGAACAGCTGTTGGTTGAGGGCGATTTCATTTACTGTACGCCTGGAGGCGCCGTGACTATGGCGGCGCTCAATCGTCATAACGGGAAAACGATCTGGACATGTCAGGGCAATGGTGAGCCTTCGGCTTATTGTTCTCCCATTTTGGTTGCTCATCACGGTACACGACTGCTCATCACCCTGCTGCAGAAATCCGCTGTCGGCATCGATGCTGCAAACGGAAAGTTATTATGGCGCTATCCCCATGAGGCGCCCTATGATATTCATGCCAATACGCCGATTTATGCCGATGGTCGTGTTTATATCCAGAGCGGAGAAGGCGGCACGGGTGTTCTTATCAACATCGCTCCCGATGCGAAACAGGTTTCGAAGGTGTGGGAACAGCGCCAAATGGACACCCTTATCGGGCATGCTGTTTTGGTGAACGGTTACTTATACGGCGCCGGCTTTCCCGATCGTGGATTTCAGGCCTTGAATTGGCAGACGGGTCTGTCGGAGTTTGAAGAGCCGGAATTTGCTCGTTCGGCTGTCATCTGTGCTGATGGGCTCATTTATGCCTATTCAGAAAAAGGCACATTTGCACTGATTAAACCCAATCCAAAACAGTTTGATCTCATCAGCTCATTCAAGATCAGCGCCGGCGATGGTCCCCATTGGGCGCATCCTGTCATCAAAGATCGCCGTCTTTACCTTCGCCATGGAGATGAATTGATTGTTTTTGATGTCTCCTCAAAGACGCCATGACGCTATCAACCGAATTTTAATGAGTTTTGTTCGGATGTTCGGATAATTAGTTTTTCATTTTCCCCTTGCTTGGAGAAGCATGAACCAGGCCTCATTTGTACAGAAATTTACCATTACCCTGACGCTTATTGCCGGCATTGCTTTTGGGTATTGGTTGTTTTATGATCCGGTGAGTAAATTTAATGAATTTAATCCAGGCAATGACAACCGGCCGGCGGAAATGCAGGCTGCAATTGGCGTCGTCAATATCGGGGCTTTTTTTATATCTCTAGCAGCCGAGCCTGCGACACCTTCGTCCAGCTGGCCTCGCTTTCGCGGCAGTGAGAGTGATAACATCAGCAAGCAGCGGGTGAAACTGGCGGACTCTTGGGGCGAAAGAGGACCTCGTCGCTTATGGGCTGTTGATCTGGGGGAAGGCCACTCCGGGCCTGTGGTCGCCAATGGACTGGTTTACGTTTTGGATTATGATGAAGTGAACCGGCGAGATATCCTGCGTTGTTTCACTCTGAATGCCGGCGCTGAACTGTGGCAGCGCGGTTATGATATTTATATTAAACGAAATCACGGCATGTCGCGCACTGTTCCCGCGGTGCAGGATAGTTTTGTGGTTTCGATGGGACCCCGATGCCAGGTCATGTGCGCGCAAGCCCACACCGGCGCTTTTATATGGGGGATAGATATCGAAAGGGAATTCAGTTCGGAAGTTCCGTTGTGGTACACCGGACAATGTCCGCTCATCGATGGCGATCAGGTCGTCCTTGCCACTGGTGGGGATTTTCTAATGGTCGGAATCGATCTGGCGAGTGGCCAAGTGGTTTGGAAGACGCCCAATCCACTCGGGTGGAAGATGTCTCATTCTTCCGTGATGCCGATGACCCTATTCGGGAAGCGGATGTATGTCTATGCGGCGATCGGTGGTATTCTCGCTGTGTCGGCTGAGGCTGAAGATCAGGGACGCCTCCTGTTTCAGTCATCGGAATGGAGTCCGACCGTCGTCGCTCCTTCGCCGGTTGCTCTGGGACAGGGTAAGATTTTTTTCACTGCCGGGTATGGCGCGGGCAGTGCCTTATTTCAGGTGAATCGGAATGATGCTGATTATACAACCACACTGCTGCAGACCTACAAACCGGACGCCGGATTATGCTCTGAGCAACAAACCCCGCTCTTTTTTCAAGGGCATCTGTTTTCCATTCTTCCTAAAGACGCCGGTGCTCGTCGGAATCAATTTGTGTGTGCAGCGAGCGAACATCCGGAAAACATTCTGTGGACGAGTGATAAAGAATTTCGATTCGGACTGGGACCCTATCTCATCGCCGATGGGAAGTTTTTCATTCTCAGCGACGAAGGCGTGTTGACGATGGCGGAAGCTACAGCGAAAGGATTTCGAATTTTGGATCGAGCCCAAGTCCTATCAGGACATGATGCCTGGGGACCGATGGCGATTGTCGACGGCAGGCTGTTGTGTCGCGATTCT
>RPQV01000004.1 GCA_003818595.1 Calditrichota bacterium | reverse complement strand
CTTCAATCGCGTAGAATAATGTAACTGTTTAAGGGGCTTATTGCTGGAATGCCTGCGGTAGGCAGCGAGGCTGCAAAGTCTATCGGTGGTTGTTCAGGTTAAGCTGAATGCTTTTGATTTTTGCCTGCAGAAACTGTCGTTTCATTTTCAAGAGTCTGGCAGCCTGGCTGATATTGCCGTGGCTCTCCTGTAGTGCCTTTGTGATCACTTCGCGTTCAAAACCTGTTACAACCTGTTCTTTGAGTTCAGTGAATGACAAAATGCCCAAATGGTCATATAACGCCGAGCGAAATGATTCCTGATGTTTTTGTTGAAATTCATCGGGAAGATCTTGAACAAAAATTTTCACTCCTTCTGCCAACACCACGGCTTGTTCGAGTACGTGAATCAATTGGCGCACGTTGCCCGGCCATGGGTTATCAATGAGCAGACGAAGCGCAGCGGAATCAATTCCCTCGCAGGATTTATAGTACTGCTGCGCGATCCGCGGCAGATAGTGATTCACCAGCAGCGGAATATCTTCTTTGCGCTTTACCAGCGGCGGCAGATTGATTTCAATGACTTTGAGGCGATAGTATAGGTCTTGGCGGAAATTACCCTGATCAATCTCCTTTGCCAAATCTTTATTGGTGGCGCTGATGAGGCGAACATCTGTTTTAATCGCCTGTTTGCCGCCCAGACGTGTGAAGGTTTTATCTTCCATAATTCTCAATATCTTGGCTTGGGTGTCAAGACTCATGTCGGCGATCTCGTCTAAAAAAAGAGTTCCTGTATGCGCCAACTCAAACTTGCCTTGTCGTTGTGCTCCGGCACCTGTAAAAGCGCCTTTTTCGTGCCCGAACAGCTCACTTTCAACCAAATCTTTTGGTATGGCAGCGCAGTTCATGGTAATATAAGGGCCGTCGCACCTTCTGCTGAGTGAATGAATGGTGTAAGCTGCCAGTTCTTTTCCGGTACCGCTTTCTCCGGTGATTAAGAGGGTCACATCCGTGGGAGCAACCTTTTCTATCAACCGATTGATCTGCTGTATCAATTGGCTCTCGCCGAGGAGTCCAACTTGCCCACTAACTTGCTGTTTTAATCTCAAATTTTCCTGTTGCAGACGCAGATTATCCAATGCTTTTTTGACGACTAATCTCAATTCGTCAATGTCGTACGGCTTGCTCAGATAATCATAGGCGCCGGCTTTCATCGCATCCACTGCAATTTTTTCAGACCCATATGCTGTGACGACAATGACCTGCGGTTTTTTAGAGAGTACCTGCTTTTCCATCAGACTTTTCAGCATTTGGAGACCGTTCACTCTGGGCATGTTGATGTCGCAAACGACAATGTCCGGCTGCCATTCGGCAATTTTTGCCAAGGCAATTTCACCATCTTCCGCTTCATCTATCACCACCTCTGATGAATTCAATGCCTTGCGCATGCCATAACGCGCTGTCGATTCATCGTCAACGATGAGGATTTTGCATTTTTGCATAAGAATCCTGTTGATCATTATTCAATGGAATATTAACAGTAAACGTTGAACCTTTGCCCAAGGTACTCTCGACCTCAATGCTTGCTCCCAACTCTTCGACATTTCTTTTGACAATTGTCAAGCCCAGCCCAGTACCCTTGGTTTTTAAGGTGTAAAAAGGATCAAAAATTTTACCAATCATTTCAGGAGCAATTCCCGATCCGGTATCTTTGACTTCTAATTTGAGTATGGACGAGGGCAGAGGGTGCTTCTTGAATAATTGAAACCTGGGTTCCATGTTTAAATAAACAATTTTCAAAAAGACATCTACTTCCCCTTGGGATGGGATACTCTGAATGGCGTTTAACATGAGATTATAAACTATTTCCCGAATCGCCTGAGGTTTTGCCTCGATCGGGGGAACTGAATCCAGAAAAAGCTGTAGGCTGATTTTGGCCTGCTTTGCCTGATGCTGCAGCAAGGCGGCAACATCCTGGATGATCTTTTGCACGTAAAGTCTTTCTATGTTTGTGCCAGCCGGCCGTGCGAAGCTGAGCAGTTTTCCTGTAATGGCCTGCAGGCGGAGAATTTCATCAAGAACGAGCGAAAGATCGGTCTTTTCTTCTCCTTCTGCTTTTTCATGGAGCACTTGAATGATCGTTTTAATCGATGACAAAGGATTTTTGATTTCATGAGAAAGGGTGGTTGCCAATTGTCCGAGAGAGTAGAGTTTTTCGCTCTGATAAATTCGACCGATGAGTTCCAAACGCTCCTGCACCAATCGCGCATTTTCAAAAGCGAGTCCAATTTGATTTGAAAAAGTCTGAAGTACATCCAATTCCTCATCGGAAAAGACATTTCCGCTCTCTTTTTGTTCCAGGCAAATCAGGCCATGCAATTGTTCCTGATAGTTGATCGGTACTGCCAAGGTCAATTGATTGATGCGTAGTGCGGCCATAACTCGATGATCATGGATTTGACGACGCAATCTAAAGTGAGCTGTCGCCTGGACCGCGTTGATGAGCAATTGAAGATCGCTGACGTGACCGTGGCCAGTTGATTTGATTATTTCTGCCTGATCATTATCGACGGTAAAAATGACGATGATGCATTCTCTCACTTGCAGTGTTTGGATCAATGATTTTCGGATCGCCTGCATCAATTCTTCAAGGTCGACAATACTGCTAATGCTGTCAGACAATTCACGCAGGAACTGTTGATAATAATAACGATCCTTGAAAAATAATTTGTCGAGTTGTCTATGAAAAGCGGAGCGGAAGGGTTGAAATGCAAAAACCAGAGCGATGAGCAAAAGTCCTTCAATGAGATCAGCATTGATCTCGGGGAATTGTCGCAGATATTCTCCCACCCGGCGAATTCCCAGCAAGTAGACGGCCATGAAGAGTCCATATAAGATGGAATAGACCAGACTGGGTTTGACGATCAGCCGATAAAAATTGTAGCGATAGACATAATAGAGTAACACTCCCATTGGCAAGGCTGGAGAAAGCAGCATGATTAGATCGAGATAGGGGCCGATATATGGAAGGCGATGGAATGAAAAGATATAGATAAAAACAACGCCCAGTCCAATGAATGACAGGACATAGGTCATGTCCCGATAAAATCTTCGGTCAGCTACGTGTTCCAATATTTTTATCAACTTTTCGGAAAAAGCTGCTGATGCGGTCATACTGATAAGCATCCAAATGATAAAAGGCGTGCTGATGAGATGACTTTTACCCGGGGTTGCGTTGGTCAGGGAGAAAAATTGAGAAGCGTATAATATGATAAAAATGACTGCAGGAATGTAAAGTGATGATAAAATTAAAATGTGACGCTTGCTGAGGCGGCTCTCCAGTTGGCCTGAGTTCAGCAGACTGGCAATCTGGATGTGCAGCAGAGAAGACGGAGTAATGCAAAGTCCTAAATACGCGAGAAGCAGCAGAACATTGATCTCAGGTCGGGCGACCGACCCCATCAGGAAATTGACCAATACCGCAATAAAGTTGCTGCCGAACCAGAAGATAAAAGCGAGAAAGAGGATGCCGAAAGCAATATCAACGGGACGCTTCGGCATCCTTTGCATCGAAAGAGAAAATAATATAATGGTAAGAGCTGTACCAAAACCAAAACCGACGACAGTCAGTAAATCAAAGAGCGACATAATGATTACTAGAGTGTGATGTTCAGCGCTGTGAGCACAGCTGCTATTGGATTCAAAACGGTCACATTTGCAGATCCGGCGAACAGCAGCCCGACTGCGTGATTTTGTTGATCTACGATCAAGGAACCCGAGTCACCAGGTTCAGACATTCCGCTTGCCAATATTTGATGTTCGAACATGGCAACTTGACCGCCATAGCCCACTTCAATGGTGGTGTCCAAGACGGTAATTTCGCCCTCTGTATAACCTGTTGTCCGCCCGCTTTTGCGCACCTTCATGCCGATTTTTGCTTCCGCGCTCCCGCTGACCTGTCCTATTTTTAATATCTCTTCGGTGATAATATCCTCACTGATCGGCTTGGCAACGGCGGCATCGACAAGATTGAGACCGTCAGCCTGTACTACAGTCATGCGGCTTTTTGAGCGGAATAGTGAGGCAATGACATTCAGAAACGAAGCAGTAAATCGAGCGAAAGGGCAACTCGATCCGCCATTTCCACCACCGTCTCCTTTAAACTGTATTTTCACAAATCGGGACAGATCCGCAATTCTGTCCCGAGGTGTGCGACCGCCGTCAGCAGCTCCGGGCTGGATGATAGAATCGCCAGGTGAGGCATTGTTACCGTTTGCGAGGACGTGATTATTGGACAGGATAAGTCGTTCGTTGGTTTGTCGATCGCGAACCACGACTCCAAATGTTCCTGCAGTGATTGCATAATGTCCGATGCTGATACCGGGAAATGCGGGTCGATGTCTTGCGGTCGGACTTTGCAGGGCGTGGATTCTTCCGACATATGTCACGTCTGTTTTGACGCCGTTCAGCTCCTTGGGCACTAAATCCTGCGCAGCCAAAGCAGATATGGGGAGTTTCTCGACAACCAGCACCTTCAGAGATAAATCAGTAGTCATTTTTCCTTCAGTTTCTTTGAATCCAATCCCTACCCCGATAACATTTGCTTTTTTTAAAAGCGATTTTTGCGTTTTTACACGCATCTGAGAAATAAATTCCATGTCAGCCATACTGACCTCCCAACTTAATTTGTCAAAATTCATTGTAATATATTCAATAAACCAATTTCATCAAGATAAAATTCATTTGATTTTAATTTTTTTTGCGTTAATATTCGCATCATTTTTTTAGGAAATTGAATGAAACCATCCACTCGATCCTTGACACGTTTTGTTTTTTTGACTGCGTTGACACTTTCCATCGAAATGATGGGCTTGCCTCAACCTTTTACAGGTCCGTTAATTAACATGATGCTGATCATCACCTCATTGATCATCAATCCAGGGGCGGGGGTCATTTTGGGTTTGTTCACACCCATTCTGGCGGCTCTTCGCGGTCAACTGCCGCCGCCACTCGCCCCCATGATCCCCTTCATTGTGTTGGCTAATGCGGGCTTTGTTTTAGCGTTTACCGTATTTCGACGTTTTTCCGGCAAAGGCCGGCAGGTCGAATCTCTCTTTACGTTTACAGCCTGGCTGGGATTGTTGATAGCGAGTCTGCTCAAGATGACGATACTTTATGCTGCTGCTCGTTTCATTGTTCCGCTCCTGATCTCTGCCCAGCTTCCAAAAGCTTTGATCTTGATGATGGCGGCGCCGCAATTTGCTACTGCATTGATCGGCGGCATAGCGGCTTTGCTGTTTGTTGAACTGCTTCACCGACGGTTTTCAATTCCTTGATAAATGAAATTCTAAATAATACTTTGTGTATTTTTTAACTTTTTAATACATTGAGTTCCATAAAAATTAACGGTTTTTAAATGTCAGGAGGATTTGTGAGTTGAATAAACAAGTGCCCAAACGCATGTTTTTTACCAAAGGGGTTGGCAATCATAAAAATGAATTACAAAGCTTTGAATTGGCTCTCAGATCGGCAGGAACTGAAATCTGCAACTTGGTAACCGTATCCAGCATTTTCCCTCCCAGCTGCAAAATTATTTCCAAGGAGGAAGGGGTCCAGCTGCTAAAACCGGGTCAAATAACCTTTGTTGTGATGGCGCGTATGTGTACCAATGAACCGGGCAGGATTTTATCTGCCGCTATCGGTCTGGCGCAACCAAAAGATAAAGAACAATACGGCTACATCAGCGAACATCACGCCTTCGGCCATACTCAGCAAAAAGCAGCTGATTTTGCCGAGGACCTTGCCGCTACAATGCTCGCTTCTACATTGGGTATTGACCTCGATCCGGAACAGGCTTGGGATGAGCGAAAAAAGCTGTATAAGGTTGATCATAAGAATCAATTCGTGAGTCGAAGTATTGCCCAAACTGCGCGAGGCCATAAAGACGGCTTGTACACGACAGTCGTCGCCATGGCCGTTATGCTTCTCGATTGATTAAAGGATTATTTCATGCCTCATAAAACGACCTCATATTTTGAAGGTGCTCCAGATATCCTGCCTGTCACCCTGACAAAAGGAATGACGATATCAGAATTGATTAGTCTCATGGGTGCAACATCTTTTGAGGCGCGCGTTGTCGCGCGCGGCGCGCATTTGCTCCGGCGAATGATCGAATCGGACGACGCCATTTGGCTGGGTATAGCAGGCGCCGGTGTCGCCGGTGGGATGGGCGGTCAAATCATTTCTCTCATTGAAGCAGGTTTCATCGATGTCATCTGCTCAACTGGAGCGCAGGTATACCATGACCTGCATTTTGCCTTCGGCTTGCCGGTGAAAGCGATTAATCCGCATACGGATGACAATCTGCTACGTCGTTTAGGGGATACGCGTATATATGATATTGGGATTAGAGAAAAAGAGACTCTTGAAGCTCAGGATGAACTCATTCGTCAATTTGTGAGAGAAAAACATGATGTGCTTTCTCGGAATAGCCTTTCCAGCTGGGAGTTCAATTATCATCTTGGTCGATGGGTTGACGAGAAAGCCCCCAAGCCTCAACACAGTTATGTGGCAGCTGCTGCACGCTCGGGCATACCCCTATTTTGGGATTCATTATCAAATCACTCCATTGCAATGAATTTGGCGCGTACGGATCGCGAGGGATATCCGATCGTTCTTTCGGGACAACAGGATATCTTTTCCTCCGCAGCCATCACTTTTTCGAATCCACAAACAGGCTTTGTGGAATTAGGCGGCGGAGGCCCTAAAAACTTTATTCAACAGACCGGGCCAACCATCAGTCAGATTTTGGGCATTACTTTTGAAGGTGCTGAACGCGGCTTACAAATCACCACGGCTGTTGAGCGCGAAGGCAGCTTATCGAGCTGCACCTTCGCCGAGGCGGTAACGTGGGGTAAGTATAAACAAGCTGATGAAGATAAATTGGTACAGATATGGGGAGAGTACAGTATTATATTCCCTTTGCTGGCAGCTTTTGTTTTGAATGAATGTTCGATCAGAGAGCCCAAGCGGTTTGTCAATGAGATGCCGCGGTTCAGCAAAAATTTGGAAAACGCCCGATGAAGATGAATAATCGACAATTTTTGGGCAGCGAAAATGAATTTGCCCAATGGGAACGGGCAAAATATGTCATTTTACCAGTTCCATATGAAGGGGCGGTGTCATATGGTCATGGCACAGCATCAGCACCTGATGCTCTCCTGGACGCTTCTGAATACTTGGAATTTTATGATGAAGTATTGAAATGTTGCCCTCATCAAGTCGGTATAGTAACGGCAGAACCGACGCCCATTTCTACGGATCATGCGCGTATGCATCAAATTGTCTTTGAAAAGACAAATGACATACTGCAGCATCATAAAATACCCGTTTTAGTCGGTGGCGATCATTCAATCAGCAGCGGCGCTTTTCGGGCATTTTACGAAAAGTACGGTTCAATCTCATGTATCCAAATTGATGCTCATGGTGATTTACGCCACCAATATGAAAAGAGCATCTATAGCCATGCTTCTGTATTAGCGCGTATTCGCGAGATGACGCCGCATACTCTCCAAATCGGCATCCGCAGCATGTCTATTGAAGAAGCGGAGACCATCAGCAAAGAGCAGATGATGGTCTGCACCATGCATGATTATCGTCGTCGCCTGTTTCCTTTGGATGACGCATTGTCGAAACTCCCGGACCCTGTTTATCTCACATTTGATGTTGATGCGATGGATTGGAGCGTCGTCGCCTCCACCGGGACACCGGAACCTGGAGGATTTTATTGGGATGAGATGATGGATTTGTTGGAAAAAATATTCACCTGTAAGCAGGTCATCGGTTTTGATATGGTCGAGCTGTCGACATCCGCAAATGATCGGAATTCTCCTTTTGCGGCGGCGAAGCTGCTTTATAAAATGATTGCGTTCAGCTCATTTTATGGCAAGGAATTTTCAGGTCGACTTTAATCGGTTGAAACAGTAATAAGGGGTAGCAGAGTTTATTCGACGGCGAGTCAATCTATTTTGTGTTCAAAGAGTTTTATTCACGACCTAATTGGATGACCTCCTCTGGAGAAGCCTTTCTATTTCATTGATGAGATCCTGCGATTTGCAGGGTTTTCGAATATGTGCTGCATTATGATTTGATATAAAGGCCACAAGCTCAGGATTTTCGTCGGTGCCGCTGTAGAAGAGGATACTGATATTCGGCCGACGTTTGAGGATCTCTGAAGCGCAGGCAAGTCCCGTCATTTTTCCCAAGTGGTAATCCAGTATGACCAAATCGATTCTTTGCTGGGGAGAGGTCAACAGCTTTTCAACCTGCTCGCAATCAGTGCACATCAGCGTGTTATAACCGGCACGATTCAGGGTCATCATGGTTGCCTCTGCGATGTCTTCCGCATCGTCAACAACGAGAATAGTGGCGGACGATTTTCCTGATACCGCGTTTGATTTTTGTGCCTGCGGCTTTAAATTCGGCAATTGCAGGATGACGGTTGTCCCGTGGCTTGGGCGACTGTCAATTTTAATTTCAGCATGATGCAGAGAAGCAATACCCCAAGCTGCACTTAAACCCAATCCTTTGCCGAAAATATGCCCTTTGGTCGTAAAGAAAGGATGAAATATCCTTCGTGAAAGGTGCTGAGCAAAACCAATGCCCGTGTCGGTTATTTTGATCTGCACGCCGGATGTTTCTCTGCTTGTCGCCAGGGTCAATGTTCCGCCATTGGGCATGGCTTCGATGGCGTTTTTGCAGAGGGCGCCCAAAGCATGAATAATCATATCCGAATCGATCACCATTTGCGGCAATTGATGATCGAAAAAGGTTTGAAGTTCAATATTGATCGGCAAAAATTGCTGTAGTCTCAGGCCGATCTCGCTGATGATATGGTTGATATCCGAGGGCTTTAAGGTTGGCTTGATCTCACCGGTGAAAAATGATAATTGTCGGTCAATTTGAGCGCAGAGGTCTGCAACGCGTCGCAGCGCTCCATATTTTTTCTTGAGATCATCATTCCTTAGACTCTCGACATAAATTTTGGATATATTATCGCCGAGTTTCTCTGAAATATCTGAAAATTGATGTCTGACATGCTTAAAATGCGTGCGCAGCAATTGAAGATCAACATCTTGTTGCTCTTGATCATTTTTGGGCGGACGATTTTCGATTGGTATGCGATTATGAAATTCTTCATTTTCGATATTTTCGATCACAACCGTAATGTAATCTCGGTCGTCTAATTTCATTTGATGGAGTTGGATGCGTGCGAGGAGAATAGAGGCATCTTTTCTGATCAATGGGAGAAGAGCTTTGGGTTCGAAACTCGTTTGTTCAGTCAGAGAATAAAGTTCTTCCTTCCAGCGCATCCACATGGGATGGCTGTTACTGACAATTAAATTCAGCATACGGGTATCAATGACCGACATCCCAGGTATGTGCAGCAGCTTTTCCATCGCCTTGTTCCACATTTTTATGGAATCCCATTTGTCAATTACAAACAGAGGCATTGGAATAATATCAAGAAACTGGGAAAAGTTTTTTAAGGGGAGTTGATCATTGCCGGATAAACCAGATGGAGTCCATTCTTCTGGTTCCAAGGCGGGTGTCTGGTGAGATTTGCTTGTTTCATCGCCCCAGTTCAATAGATCATCGGCGACTGATGGAGCATATTCCTTCTGCTGCATATAGTCAGTAATCAGACCAATCGCCGACTGATCTTCTGCAGCCTCCATAAAGCCCGATCCCGCGACCGACGTCAAGAGAGTGATGTGGCATTCATATCCCAGCGTAACATGTTCATCCTTTTGCGGCAGCAATTCAAGTTCTGCCAGAAGTGTCGAGCGATTTTTTCGAATCAATACGGCGGTCATCTTGTCGTGATTATGGCTGATCAAAAGATTCCGTAAATGGTTTTTATCCTCTTCATTAGCCAGGAGATCATCTGCCAATGAGAGATCGCATAGTTCGCTGGAATCCGCATACCCCAATAGATCAGCCGCATTCGGCATGGCGTCAAAAATGTATCCGGCAGTGCTGCAGAAAAATAGACCTTTTGTAGCGCTTGGATGAGTCGGCGTCTTATCAGATTGCTCAAATTCATTGTTTTTGCTCTCCAGCGCTTTGGCTTGGTCATTTACGGCGGTATCGGTTTCCTCTTCGAGTAGATTTTTGCGTGCATGCCCGGCTTCAAAAAATAAATAAAGTGTGTTTGCCAACATATTGAGGGTGATGGAGAGTTTTTCCGATTGTTCAGGGGGCTGGACATCCAGCATTTCATTGGTGCGTCCGGGCATGTCTTCAATCATTTCTAAATTGCTTAACAGTGATTGATCTTTAAGCGAATCAATCTCTCGAGAGAAGCTCAGCAGACACCCGTATCCGAGGATTTTTCCTTTGAAAACCAGCGGAACGATACTGCGCAAAATGAGTCCCTTGCAAAAAGTACGATGAATGGGACGCGGGTGATTGGCGGAAAAGGATGTATCCATTTTCTCCAGATTGAAAAACAAACGAAATAACTTTTGCTGGCGTGGTTCAATGTGTTTCAAGGCCGGTAGATTAAGATTATGTCGTGTCAGAACTTTCAGATTTTCATCAAAAAAACTTAATCCCACTCCATGCTGATGGATGAAATTTTGTTGAACCCCTTCTAAAATTTCGATAGAGACAAGTGCTTGCATCGATTGGCTCATGAACTGTTATCCCGGCATGTTTTCTCAGACGCCGAACGCTGGTATCTAAATATAGGCGAATATTCACCCAATGTCAACTTTGTAAATATTTTATTATGAATTCAGCAATTTGAAATTTAACCGGAACTTCCAAACCATAGGCCTCCAGTTCTTTATGGCGTGAAAACAGTTCGTCCGGTGCGTCGTCCATAATTATTTTCCCTTGATGAAAAACGATCAGTCGATTTGCATACAATGCTTCTTCGGGGAATTGAGTGATGAGTAGCGTAGCGACAGGGTTTTCCGTATCTTGAGGCAAAGTGGAAATTCTTTCCAGAACTTCCCGCCGGCTTTTAGGGTCCAGCAAAGATGTGGGTTCATCCAAAACAAGATACTTTGGATGCATTGCCATGACGGAAGCCAGCGCGAGTCGCTGTTTCTCGCCGCCCGAAAGTTGGTGCGGCGGTTGTTTGCGCAATTTCTCCAGATTAAAGATGAACAGCATGCGTTCAACGATTTCATGCATTTCCTCAAAGGGAACCCCCAAATTTTCCAATCCAAAGGCAACTTCTCGTTCGACGGTGGCAGAGACAATTTGATTGTCGGGATTTTGAAACACCATTCCGACATGTCTTCTGATATCGGCCAGATTCTTAGCTTCGCTGGTTGTCAAGCCATCAACTCGGACCACGCCGCTTGATGGCAACAACAATCCATTAAGGCAACGTGCAAAAGTGGTTTTCCCTGAACCATTTCGCCCCATTATCGCAATGCGTTCGCCCGCGCGTATCTCCAAGGAAACATCATTCAGGATGTTAATTGGAGAATTGTCTTCACTGTGATATCTAAAATAGATGTGATCAACTTGGATCATAACTCAATTCGAAGTATCGCGCCAGTGGATATCAACAGTATGACAGCTATTACTATTACAGGTGAAGCCAGTGGTCGTCTCCTTCCACTTGAATCATGCGAAGCAGTTGTGCTGCACGTTGGCGAATTTCTTCTATTGTCAAGTTTTTCAGTCTCTCAGCACTAAAACGCTCAACACAGAATGAGGCCATGACCGCGCCCATCGCAACTGCGCGCCGCAGATTTGTCTCATTCACCGAACCACATTCAGCCAAATATCCCATGAATCCACCGGCAAAGGTGTCACCGGCGCCTGTCGGATCAAAGAGGTTTTCAATGGGTAATGCGGGGCAGGCAAAATATGAATCTCCTTGAATTAATATGGCGCCATGTTCTCCTTTTTTGATGATAAGCACCTGAGGTCCCATACTTTGAATTTTACGCGCGCCGGTGAACAGATTGTGTTCCTGTGACAGCAACCGCACTTCCGAGTCATTGATGATGAGCGCGTCAACGTGTTGGAGGGTCTTTTTTAAATCCTCAAGAGCACCGGTAATCCAAAAATTCATGGTGTCCATGGCTATGAAGGTTGGCCGATGAATTTGCTGCAGGACTGAATATTGTAATGAGGGATGGATATTGGCGAGAAAAATGAATTCGTTCTCTTTGTATTTCTCCGGCAAGAGCGGATTGAATGATTCAAAAACACCCAGGTGCGTATAAATGGTCTCCCGATCGATCATATTGTTCAGGTATCTACCCGCCCAGCGAAAAGTCTCTCCATTTTCGATGGTGAGACCTTCAAAATCGATGTTGTTTTTCCGTAGAAATGCGAGCTCGTCAAAGTCAAAATCATTACCAACAACGCCGACTAGATGAACCGGTGCGAAATATCCGGCAGCGGCAGAAAAAAACATCGCTGAACCCCCCAGAGCTTTTTCAGTTTTCGCGAAAGGTGTTTCGATGGCATCATACGCCACAGACCCAACAACCAATAGACCCATGTATTATCCTTTAGTTCAATGATCAGTTTGATATTTTGGCGACTGGATGCAACCGGATTACATCCTTGTGGGTGCAGAAATTCTCAATAATTGCAAACCGTTGGCCAATACCTGACGGGTAGCTAGGCACAACAGCAGGCGCGATTCTGTGATTGACTGTTCGTCCGTTACGATCTGCAATTCGTGGTAAAATTTATGATACAAGGTTGCTGTTTCGACAAGATAACCCGTCAAACGATGCGGTTCTAAAGACTCTGCTGCCTTGATGATGACCTCGGGAAAATCCAACAGCTTTTTTGCAACGGCAAGAGCTGCCGCTTCTGTCAGAAACTGCGTCGACTTGAGCTGGTCAAGATGAAATCCATGTTCTTCAGCATGCCTTAAAACGCTGCAAATGCGCGCATGGGCATACTGAACATAGTAGGAAGGATTATCATCAGATTGTTTTTTTGCAATTTCAATGTCAAAATCCATTGGTTGTGAAGTTCGTCGGTCAATAAAAAAGAATCGGGTGACATCGACGCCAACTTCTGCAACCAATTCATCCATTTCTATGATTTCGCCCGCGCGTTTACTCATTTTGACCGGCTGTCCATTCCGTAATAAATTGACCTGCTGAATGATGCAAACTTGAAATGCATCCTTGGGATGGCCAAGAGCCTGCAACGCTGCGCTCATGCGCGCGATATATCCATGATGATCAGGACCCCAAAAATCAATCACCTGCTCAAATCCACGCTCAAATTTATTTTCATGATAAGCGATATCGACCAAAAAGTAGGTGGGACGTCCATCGTTGGTTAACAGGACTCGATCTTTCTCATCACCAAAAGCACTGGATTTGAACCAGATGGCGCCATCCTGCTCATATGTATGACCTGAAATCTCGAGTCTTTGTAAAACAGCCAAATGTTCGTTCGTTTCTCTTAAGCGACTCTCCTTGAACCAAACATCAAAATGAACGCCAAAGTGCTCCATGGTCTGTTGATGCCGGTTGAGCATATAGAGTAAAGCTTTTTGAGCAAACTGTCTATTTCGTTCAGCTGTTGAAAGGTGCAAGTAGACGTCGCCTTCGGCAGAAATGAGCATTCGGGCAAGCTCACGCAAATATTCTCCATGATATCCTTCTTGAGGAATCGGTGTCGGTTGGCCGAGTTCCGTCAGATATTGAGCAGCCAGAGACTCGCCCAGTAGTTCTATTTGACGGCCGGCATCATTTACATAGAATTCCCTTTGTGCCTGATAACCGCACATGTTGAGCAGGTTGACCAAGACGTCGCCGACGCTAGCCGCTCGGGCGCTGACAATATTCAGCGGTCCGGTTGGATTTGCACTGACAAACTCTAATTGGACGCGTTTGTTGTCACCTTTATTGCTTCTGCCATACTGCTCGGCGCTGCGTATTATATCGATAACAGATTGCTGGAGACAAGAAGGCGAGAGGTAAAAATTAATAAAACCCGGACCGGCTATTTCAATGCGTTCAATGATCGATGGTTCTATCTCGAACGCATCAACAATTTGCTGGGCGATCTCTCGCGGAGGTCTTTGTGCTGATTTCGCGAGGGACAAAGCAACCGTAGTCGCAATATCTCCAAAATTTTCCAGTTTACGTTTTTCCAGGATCAGCAGTTTTTCGTCACTAATATCAAAACCAAGCTTGACCAAAGCTTGTGCGATTCTATTTTGTATATGCTGGTGTGGCGTCATGTTCATCCTTGATCTCTTGCGTTTCTGCATCACCCCATAACCGTTCCAGATTGTAATAGGCACGAGTTTCATCTTTGAAAATATGGACGACGACATCAACAAAATCGAGAAGAATCCAACTGCTGTTCGACACTCCCTCCGTGTGCCATGGTTTTATATTCAGCAGGAATAACTGTTCCTTGATATGATCCATGACCGCCCTGGCGTGAACATCAGCATCGACCGTACAAATTACAAAATAGTCAGTCATTGTCGTCAATTTGCTCAAATCCTGAATGATAATTTTACTTCCTTTTTTATCGAGAATCAGGCGAGCAATGGTGAAGGCCAATTCCTTTGATATCAAAGTTTTACCTATTATGTTGAAAGGTGATTATTTAACTATTTAAATATACACAGTTTATTACTTTTTATCAAGTCAAAGATTCTGGGGAATCATTCGCTGAACAACATCGAACACCATTCCCGGTGTAATTGCTGTCATGCAGCGAAAATGCTTTTTGGGACAAGTTTCGCGACCAATATGAGTGCATGGACGACAGGATAACGCTTTGTTTTCGATGATCGAAACTGCACTGCCAATGGGAAAAAATCCTAATTCTCGACTGGTGGAACCAAAAATCGCCACAACAGGCTTTTTAATCGCTGTGGCCATGTGCATTAGACCGGTATCATTGCTGATCAGGAGATGGCTGTTCTGAATGGCTACAGCGGATTGTAAAAGGGAGAGTTCCCCGGTCAAATTAATGATATGGCTTCCTAATGTCTGCTGGATGAAGCGACATATGGATTTCTCTTTTTCATTCCCCAAGAGAAGAATTTGCGCGTTATTTCGCTCAATGCATAATTTTGCCAGTTCGAGAAAGTTTTCAATCGGCCATCGTTTGGTGAAAAAACCCGCGCCCGGCGCCATAGCGATGATCAGGCTGTTGGATTTCAGCCCCATGGAACGAAGAAGTTCAGCTACTTGGTTTTGTTGTTCGGCAGGGATAAAAAATTCCAATCCCAGCCCGTCATCCTCCAACTGCAGATCGGCCGCAGCGCGAAGATATCGCTGATATACCGGTACTATTTCCCGATAGGTATTGATGCCCAGTTTTATCAGTAAAAAGCGTTGCCATTTATATTTGCGCACAATGAACAATTTTGCACCGGCTGCTCGACGTAGAAAAGTGCTGCGAAAATTATTATGAATGTCGATAACCACATCATAGCCGACACTGCGAATTTTCGAGCGGAGGGCTGAGAGTTCGGCTCGGCCTTTGGATGCGTCGAGGGTCAGCAAATGGTTCAAATGAGGATTTGCCGCATAAAGGTCGGCGAATTGGGATTTCAGAAGAAAATCAATGCGCGCTTGCGGAAATCGGTGTCGTAAAATGCGAACGAGGGGGCTGCTGAGCAGTATGTCACCCATTGAACTCAACCGCAGGATGATAAAACTGCGGGGAGACCTTTCGAACGGCGTCCGCTTGAAAGAGAGAATGCTCATAAAGCCGATTTTTGTTCAATTGTTTTTATTTGGAACAAGTTGCGATAATAATCGATAGTTCGTTTTAGACCTTCTTCAATAGGGACTTTAGCTTCCCAATCCAGTAATCGTTTGGCCAAAGTCGTATCGGGCTGTCTGATCTTGGGATCATTTTCCGGAAGTTCTTTTTCCACCAGAATGCTCTTGCTGCTTGAGAGGAGAATGACCAGCTCGGCCATTTCACGAATTGTCATTTCATGAGGATTGCCGATATTTACCGGCTCATGATAATCTGATAGCATCAAACGATAGATTCCTTCAATCAGGTCATCGACAAAACAAAAACTGCGTGTCTGCGATCCGTTTCCAAAGAGTGTTATGGGTTCATTTCGAAGTGCCTGAGGGATAAAGGTTGGAATAGCACGACCATCATTGGGGCGCATACGCGGACCATAGGTATTGAAAATTCTTACAATTTTTGCGTCGACATGGTTGTAGCGATGATAAGCCATGGTCATCGCCTCGGCAAAACGTTTCGCTTCATCATAAACGCCTCGGGGTCCAACAGGATTGACATTGCCCCAATAGCTTTCAGTTTGCGGATGTTCGAGCGGATCACCGTACACTTCTGAAGTCGATGCCAATAAAAAGGCTGCTTTTTTTTCCAGCGCCAATCCAAGGGCTTTATGAGTGCCGATTGCCCCCACCTTGAGTGTATGGATAGGCAACTGCAGATAATCTAGTGGACTTGCCGGAGAGGCAAAATGCCATACATAATCGATATTGCCGGCGATAAAAATATACTCGGTAACATCATGCTTGATGAATTGAAAATAATCCCCTTGGAGGTGTTCAATATTGGCAATCGTACCGGTGAGCAAATTATCCATTGCGATGACGTGATGACCCTTATTCAGCAAATACTCGCACAAATGTGAACCCAAAAAGCCGGCGCCGCCTGTGACGAGAGATCTTGGCTGCATATTTACTCCTCTAGAATGTTGATGCATCATTGTTGTGGGTACAGTGTGCGGCCTGAAAGGGGTTGATTATTTATCCCTGTGAACCGAGTGCTTAACCAGTTCAAATAAACTTTTTTTCACAGTAGAGTCCGGATAGTGAGCCAAGGCGCCCAGTGCCAATTGAGTATGATGGTGAATGAGCGTTTTGGCGTATTCGATTCCACCTCGATCGATGGCAAAACCAATGATCTGTTTGATTTGCTCGTCTGATTGTACGCCGTCCTGCAATAGCTGCAGGATTGGTCGGCGTTGGTCTTCTTCGGCTGTTTCAAGTGCCCTGATCAGGGGGAGGGTAACTTTGCCGGCACGCAAGTCATTGCCAGTTGGTTTTCCCAGATTTTTACTGTCGCCCTGGTAGTCGAGCAGATCATCCATTATTTGAAAGGCGATTCCATAGTTTCCGCCGAATTTTTCCATATACTGCAGCGCCTCCCCGTTGGTTCCAACAGTTAGAGCGCCTAACTGGCAGGATGCCGCGAACAAGGCTGCCGTTTTTTTTGAGATCAAATCAAAATAATCAATTTCCTTCAGAGTCGGAGCACCTGTGAATGCTATTTGCAGCAGTTCACCTTCCGTTATCTGTTCGGCCGCAGAGGATAATATAGCAACAGCATGGCTGTCCTGCAGATCAACAATACTCGATAAAGTTTTTGAGAAGAGTAAATCACCGATGAGGATGGAGATTTTGTTGTCCCAAATATCATTGACGGTTCGCGCCCCACGTCGTAAATTGGATTCATCGACGACATCGTCATGTACCAAGGTGGCAGTGTGAAACATTTCGACGACAATTCCTGCACTCATGGTCTTTGATGTCAGCTTCCCGTGCAGGGCGGCGCTTAAAAAAACGAGCAATGGCCGAAGACGTTTCCCTTTTTTCTCTGCAATATATTGTATGACTTGGTCAGCAAGAGGAATGTTTGACTTGAACTTTCGCTCAAATTCAAATTCGAAATTGTTAAAGTACTCTTTTACCGGCGCTGCAATCTCTACGATATCCACAAAAATGCCTTCGGACGACTATTGTATTTGTACAACGATTAAGCTACTGATTTTTATAATGTAGTAATTAATAGAATTTATGTCAACAGTTAAGTCGCTGAATAAATTCCATGAACCTCTATTCATGTCCAGGGATCAATTCTAATGATCTTCGGCACAAATTGAAGCATAATATGAAACTTGCATGAAATTATCACGTAATAAAGTTTGCCAATTGAATGCGGTCATCAGGAGAAATGAGAAATGAAAAAATTGAATCTGATAGAACTCGCCTGTTTTTCGGGTTTGTTAATTAATTCAGTTGGTCTTTGCGGTACGATCACACGGGAATTTTCCGAGAGCTATGATTTTGGCGGGGATAAGGTAAATATTGAGGTCGCTAATGGCTCGATTTACATCGAGGAAAGTGATGATGATGAGGTCTATGTAGACGCTGAAATTGAAGTCCGTTCGATGAGTAAACAGGCGGCGCGAGAGCTTGCTGATAATGTCAAGATTATGGTAAAGCAGAAAGGTTCACAGTTGTTTATCAGAGTGGACCAGCCCGGCAGAAGAGGGGACAGTTTCTTCGATTGGATGTTCAGTTCAGAGAGATCGACGCTGACGGTCAATATCGAAATCCAGGTGCCTGAAGGAATGGATGTGAGTGCATCTGCGGTGAACGGAACCGTCGAAGCCATTGGTCTCAACGGTTCTGCGTTTTTAACAACGATGAATGGCAAGATAAACGCTGAAGATATCCATGGCGAGATAAATGCTGAAACGACAAATGGAGACATCAAAATCGAATTAGACAATGATGAACCTGAAAACGACATGCATTTTCACACCACCAATGGAAATATTCGCATGGACATGCCGACAGAGATTGATGTGAATGTCGATATTTCGACCATTAACGGAGTTATACAAACTGATTTTCCTTTGGAATTTCGCGGTGAATGGGGACCAAAAAATATTTATGGTAGAATTAATCGCGGCGGCCCCACGCTCAAGCTTGAAACCATCAACGGCAACATTTCTTTAGAAGAAAATTAAAAAGTTTGTATGGAATATTTCTTCAAAAAATCCTCTTCAACTGCTGTAAAAACTCATCTGCTTATCATTCATGGTGAGTCTCCTCCGTTACTGCCTTTGGGATATAATCAAAATAAATTTTAATCATATCCGTGCTTTTTCTCTCCTTATGAATGCCGCTTGTAATTCATTTTGCATCTTTGTATATTAAAAAGCTACAGTTGGTTGAATAAACAAATCGTATATCTTGTTTCTTTGTCATCAATCCGGATGATCCGGAAGATAAATAGGAATCATTTTGTCGTGAATGAATAATTCTTCAAGGAGGTATCCATGTCTGTTTTGAAAGATTTAGAGCCAAAACTGCTGTGGCGTCATTTTGAAGCTTTATCCAAAATCCCCAGAGCATCAGGAAATGAAACAGCAGCAGCGGCTTATTGTGTTTCTTTTGCTCAAAGATTGGGACTAAAGCATCATGTGGATGCAACGGGTAATGTGGTTATATATAAACCTGCAAGTCGCGGTCGTGAAAAATCCGAGACCATCGTTCTCCAAAGCCACCTCGATATGGTGTGCGAAAAAAATACAGATAAAGCGTTTGATTTCAATCATGATGCTATTGAGCTGATAAAGGAGGATGACTGGTTGACCGCCAATGGCACCACCCTCGGCGCTGATAACGGAATTGGGGTTGCAGCTATTCTCGCCATATTTGAAGACGAGTCCCTGGTTCATGGTCCATTGGAGGGGGTATTCACGGTCGACGAGGAACGAGGCTTGAACGGCGCAAAAACATTGTCGCCTGATCATATTCATGGACGGACTCTCATCAATCTCGATAGTGAAGATCTCGGCATCTTTTCAATCGGATGCGCCGGTGGTCGGGATACGAATATGATCCTGTCTGTTGAAAGAGTAAAACCTCGTCATGATCTTTTCCTCAAAATTCATCTTTCGGGACTACGAGGCGGGCATTCCGGCATCGACATACACAAAGGTCGAGGGAACGCTGTTAAAATATTGAACAGATTATTGTATCAGTTATATGCTCAGACACCCTTTGAACTGGCGGGGATGGACGGCGGTGATAAACATAACGCCATCCCACGAGAAGCATTTGCTCACCTGACGATTCCTGCTGTTGAGCTGAATAAGGTGAAAAAGTGGTTGTCAGAAAAAATCGCCGAAATGCGTCGGGAATTTTCTCCCGTTGAACCGGACATCAAGCTGGCAGTCGAAGAAAGCCGTACCCTGCCGCCATTGGTAATGACTGTCAAATCGGCCAAGACTCTATTTTCATTGCTGTTTGCGTTACCTCATGGAACTCTGGCCATGAGTCGTACGATGCCGAATATGGTTGAAACGTCTAATAACGTTGCCGCCATACACAGCGAGGAGCAGAGCATTCATATTCTCTGCAGCAGCCGGAGTTCCAATATGCAGGCGCTTGCAGCGACGACTGACAAGTTGTTGGCGATTGCGGAATTGGCAGGAGCTGAGGCTGTTCAACCTAATGGATACCCGGGATGGATGCCGAATGTTGATTCGCGAGTATTGAAAGTTGCATTGGACACTTACCAACAGACGACCGGCCAACCGGCAAAGTATGAAGCTATTCATGCAGGCCTTGAATGCGGTCTCATCGGTGAAAAATTCCCCGGAATGGATATGATCTCAATTGGCCCCACGCTGCAGCATCCCCATTCACCGGATGAACGGGTGCATATTGGTTCGGTAAATGTTTTTTATCTGCATGTCCTGAAAATGCTGGCAAGTTATGCATAGAGTATTTAATTCAGCTTTAAGTTTTAGCGGAATTTCAAGGGTTTGAGTCATGATCTTGATATGATCATTGAACTCCTCTCCCCAACAAAAAAATAAAGCCCGAGATGAAAAATCATTCGGGCTTTATTTTTGATAGAACCTTGATCAGTCTTTAATCAATTTCCAATCCAGAGCGACAAATAGTCTCCACCAATTACTTCTCGTTTGCCGCCTTCACCCTGCCAGGCAACGGCCAAGTTGTCACCACCCGTGCCTTCCTTGTGAAGCGTTTCCATGTAATAGTGTTTCCCTGCTTCCAGGGTGATGGCTTTTGACTGTTGGTTGGTCTCTTTAGTCCATTCGCGAGAACCCGTCCACGAGGCAACTTTGCAAATCTGCACTTTATTCTCAGGCTTATCATCCGTACTCAACCATAATTCCGACAAGTCATCACTGGAAATCCAAAAAGTGTATTTTCCCGTGCTCGGCGGATGCAGGAATCCTCGCATTCGCGTTCCATAATTATCCATTTTATCGACGTCGATTTCCCATTTTGTCAATTCTTTGGTTCCTGTCGGATTATCAGGATAACGAGGATTTTTCGTCAGATCACCAATCGCAGTTCCGCTGATATTTTCCCACCACTCGTAAAGGACGACGCCCATCTGAAAACTGACGACGCGGATGGTTATCTCTTTCGTCAATCCGTTGGCAGTATCTTTGATGATCAATTTGCATTCTTGTCCATCGCTGCCTTTGGCATAAATGGATAACCTTCCTCCGGCGCCACCGGCGACAGTCGCGACAGCGGGATCAGAGACACTATAGTTGAAGACAGGTATTTTTGCCCCTCCCATGGACATCACCTGAATGGTACGGCTCTTGTTCAGCATCACCATCACCAGATCGACGCCCGTCGGATTGGAGTAGGACCAATTCACATAAAGACCATTTTCCACATCTACAAAAGATGTGCTCTCAAATGTCGTGAAGACCTCTGATCCGGCGCCTGAATACGTATTGCCGGCAATGGAAATTTTGATTTCTTCAGAAGCGCCGCCGCGTTCCGCACTGAAATAACTGAGCCAATAAAAGCTATTGGCATACTTGAGCAGGTTGGTCTGAACCTTGTCAGCATATTGAATGAGTGTCGCTTCATCGGTTGCCTGATAAAAGGATTTTGTGCCGATTTGGCCGAGTGCGCTTGCATTTAGAGAACTACCTAATCCGATGACATAAATTTGACGACTCATGTTGGCTGCATGGACAAATTCAATGGGGTGAGAGCCTTTATCATCGTTGCTGTCAGTGAAAATGACGACGGAATTCTGTTGGATATTATCGACTGTGTACTCTTCTTTCTCCTCTCCATTTGCTTTGATGATGGAGCCATAGAGATCCATGCCCGCATTACCTTCCTGCAGAGCTTCAACAGCGGCAATCAAGACATCCGTGTCGCGAGTAAAATCAACTATTTTTGCATAGGTGTCCGCCAAGGTATAAAGGGCGATTTCTTGTTGGAAATCAATTTTCTTGATAAACTCGATAGCGCCTTTTTTGAGCACCGCCAAATTCGTCCCGGCATTAATATCAATCATGAGCTTTGTTTTTGCGGTGTAGTTGAGGTCGTTCTTTTTCATCAAAAATACATTCGCTTTGACCGGATCAACTTTGACATTGTTTTCAAAAATTAAAAAACGGTCAGCCAAGAGAAAATTGACCCCTTTGTTGTCCAAATCAGTTACCTGCAGCAATGAGACTACTGAGTTCGGCAATTGAGGATGAATCTTGTGCAGCTTTAACGTGAAAGCCGTTGCTTCGGTGTCGCCATTGCCATTGGTAGGAGTTGGAGTGATAACAGTGTCATCCTTTTTGCTGCAAAACGTAAATAGTGATGCAAGGATGACAAAAATGAATAGTGATTTAATACGCATAGCCTTCTCCCTATGAATTTATAATGGTATTGTTCATTCTCTGCCGTTAGCTTAAAATATTTATGCTAAAAAGTCAAGGAAAATTTCTTTGATGATAATGTCGATGAACCATTGATTCTTTCAAGAGCTTTTATAAGCGCCTGAGAGCCCTCTTTCCCTTCACCATTTTCCACGCAATTGGCAAACAGCTCCTTGACAAGCGACAAGGCAGGCAGTTTAAGATTCAGGGCTTGAGCTGATTCGGTCGCCAGTCGCAGATCTTTTTGCTGCAGATCAATCATGAATCCTGGATAAAAATCACGGCGAACCATTTTTGGTCCCAAATTGATCAACTGCCATGAACCGGCCGCTCCATTTTGCGTCGCTTGAATCATTATTTGCGGATCGATGCCTGAAGCCTGGCAGAAGGTCACCGCTTCACAAACCGCCATATTGGTTACTGAAACCAATATTTGATTGCAGAGTTTTACTGACTGTCCCATGCCAATCGATCCAACGTGAGTGATGGTTTTACCCAGAACATTGAACACCGATAGGCAACGGGCCAATGTTTCGGCTTTGCCGCCAACCATGATCGAAAGTGTTCCGGCAATCGCTCCGCTGTCTCCTCCGCTCACCGGTGCGTCCAACATTTCTATCCCCTTTTCCAGCAGTTTCGCTGCGATCCGTTGGGTTATAAAAGGAGAGATCGTACTCATATCGATGACGATATCACCCGCTTTGCCGCCTTCAAACACCCCGTCACGACCGAGAATTACCTCTTCGACATCGGCGCTGTCTTTGACGATCGTGATGATGATTTCGCTTTTTTCAGCAACTTGACGAGGAGAAATGGCGAGGGAGGCGCCGTTTTTGACGAGGTCGTTTGTTTTAGATTTTGTTCTGTTCCATACGGTCACTGAAAAACCTGCCTTCAACAGATTCAAACACATTGGCTTGCCCATGATGCCCAAGCCAATAAAGCCTATTCTCATGATTGACACCTCCTGTGTACTTTATGCTGTCCTGCCGAAACGACCTAATCAATATTCGTATCAAAATGAAATCATCCATCAACTGCGGTCATGATACTTCAGCTGATGCCGTCCATAATGCTTTGCAGCCACTGCAGTTCATCCTCTCGTCGATGTTTAATACAGCCTAACTTGTATATCTGAATTTTATGGCGGAACATAGCAGCCGTTGCTTCCTGCTGAATCAGCGACAGCTCGCCCGATAACAATCTTTCTCTGAGTGAAATGATACGAAATTTATCCAGGCTGTGCTGCTGTGACAGTTGATCCCAATCTCCTGCACGCTTGATGATCAGTTTTTCGTCAAGATAGAGCACAGGCATGCGCGAACAGATTCTCAGCCATAACTCATAATCTTCGCAGGCGGGCAAGTTGGGATTAAAAACACCAACTTGATCGAATACGCTTCGATGAATTAATGCTGATGAGGGGCTGATGATGCAGAGCGGGAGACACTCCTCATAAATCCAGCCTGAACGTTTTTGGTGCCTTTTTTTTTGATTCATCCACAAGCCGTTTTTTCGCCACTCTTCATTGGTATAGCAAAAGCGCATGTCAGGGTTTTCGAGCAATGCCTGTTTTTGTCGGGTCAACTTTGCGGGTTTCCACAGATCATCAGAATCTAAAAATGCCAACCAATCATGCTTTGCCAGGGAAATTCCCCTGTTTCTGGCTTTCGAGACGCCTAGATTTTTTTGGGTGAATACGCGGATCGCAGAGCTGAAATGAACAAGCCTGTCGACTGTTCCGTCGGTTGAACCGTCATCAATGACCAAAATATCATCGACGGGATATTTCTGATTGAGAACAGATTTAATCGCTTCACAGACCAGGTCAATGCGGTTAAACGTTGGGATGATGACTGATATCTGCATCAAAAAAGCTTGTTGAGGTTTCTGATTATGACGGCCATATTGACTGATTTGAGAAATCTTTTGCTGCGCAAGACTCGCAACAGATGAAGCATTTTAGTTAGAGTTTTTGTCGAATACAGGGCTTCAGCGGCGTGGTAGGCGAATTTTACTAACGCCAGATCATATGGATACCACCATAAATTGCGCTTTTTACGACTCCAATCCAGACTGACAAATTTAACCTGAACCAATTCCTGAAGGCCAAATCGCGATCTTGTACGCCCGATTCCGCTCTTTTTGGTCCCGCCCCAAGGCGCATTGGGTTCACCCCAGCTGGACGTGCCGTCATTGATCATTACGGTTCCGACTTTTAACTCGGCAGCAAACCGGGCGGCGGTTTTCTTGCTGGTGGTCCAGAGATATGCCGAAAGTCCATACATAGAATCATTGGCAAGATGTATGGCATCGTCAAGAGAATCGACCGTCATGATGGGGATGACCGGACCAAAGGTTTCTTCAGTCATAATGCTCATTGAATGGTCGACATTGGATAGCAGAGTTGGCGGCATATAATAACCGCAACGGTCAAGTCGTCTGCCTCCGCATAACAGCCTGGCGCCGCGTTTGACGGCATCATCGATTTGAGCCTGCACTTTTACGAGTTGTGCCAGAGTGCTCATCGGACCAACTTGAGTTGTGGGGTCCAGAGGATCGCCGACGACCAGGGTTTTGATCTCCTGAAGGCACTTTGCTATAAATTGATCTGCAATGGAACGTTCAACATAAACTCTTTCAATCGAGGCGCAAACTTGTCCGGCATTGAATAACGAACCCCAGACGACGCCATGCGCTGCATGGTCCAGGTTGGCATCGGCTGAGATGATCGCAGGATCTTTACCACCCAATTCAAGAACGATGGGAGTGATCTGCTTGGAAGCGGAACACATGACAGCGCTGCCTACTGGAGTGCTCCCCGTGAAAATGATTTTATCAACTGCTTTATGGCTGGTCAGGTAAGGGGCATCAATATCATGAATAAAAATGGTATTGAGAACCCCAACAGGAAAATCAGCTGCTTTGAAAAGTTCGTCTATTTTTTTGCCGATAAACACAGCAGCAGGCGCCGGCTTGAATACAACTGTATTTCCGCTGACCAACGCTGCTGCAATCTCGGGGAAGGGCACTGAGAACGGATAATTCCAAGGAGATATGACGACTATCACTCCATGAGGCTCAAATCGATAATACCCTTTTTTATGAGCAAACAGCAATTGCTCATGATTCATTTTGACGGGTTTTAAATAGCGGCGCGCATTACGACCTAAATCTTTTAGAATTCCCAACGCTGCGAAAACTTCAGACATCATGGCTTCAACGACGGGCTTACCCTGTTCCCTGGCGATAAGCTCAGCGATAGACTCTTTCTCGGCCAGAACAGCCTGAAGCAGGGAGCTCATCATTTTTTGCCGTTTTTTTATATCGGTTCGTGACCATGCGTCCAAACTGTTTCGGGCATTTGCTAAAGCAAGGTCAATATCGCTCTGTTTCATCGAATCGATACGTCCTAATTCCTGTTCCGTGGAAGGACAAATAGAAATCAGCGGTTCCGGATACTTGGGAAAAGTCTGCATTACTGTTTCTCCGTGAAATGGCTCATGGCAAATTCTGCTAGAGCCGTGATCGTCAGGCTGGGATTCACACCCAGATTTGCCGGTATGACCGAGCCATCGATAATGTAAAAATTATCATAACCAAACGCGCGCAGGTATTTGTCGACAACGCCATGTTCACGGTCTTTACCGATGATGCAACCACCCAATATATGCGCTGAGAGCGGCATGTTGAGCAAAACCTCGGTAATCGAACTGATGGGCGTGCCGTTCATTTTGGCCGCTATAGCTCTTGCAGCTGCATTCGCCTCGGGTATAAAAGTAGGCAGTGTACTGGAATGGCGGACCGAGGAAAGCGTTCGATAAAAAGGCCAATACCACTTTCGTTTCCGTGTTAAAGCCAGACGATTGTCAATATTCTGCATGACCAAAAAGATGATTGTTCTTTTCGCCCAGCCAAAGGGATTGATTCCCCTTAAAAATTGCCGGGGTTGTCTGATAATATTTCCCAAAAACTTGAACGGTCTCGTCAGACGATTGCCTCCGTCTGTCATCAAAGTGGCCAGCCAAAACATCATATCAGATTTTTCCGGATAACGAACCGGCTCGATATGCGTATGTTCATTGACAAAAAGGCTGGACGTGATGGCGATGCCTTTAGAATAATCTGCTGATTTATGCGATGATTTGGCGCCGACTAAAACCTCGCTGTTGGTGCGTACCGTGCACCCTAATTGATCGGAAAGATTTGCCAGATACCCTTTTTCTTTGCACTGCAATAGAAGGCGGTTGGTACCCAAAGCACCCGCGGCAATAACGACTCCTTTTGCTGTAATCGAGTTTTGCGGCTTCATGAATAAGCCGGTGGATTCTCTAAAAGTAATCTCATAGCCGCCGTTTTGAAGTGGTTTTATCGCGGTCACCAGCTTTTCCGCGAAAATAGACGCACCACTTTTTTCAGCGAGATAGAGATAATTGCGATCAAGAGAATTTTTACCGCCCTGTCGACATCCGATCATGCAGCGACCGCTATGATCACAGCCTTGACGCGCAGGCCCATTACCGGCAAAATAGGGATCTGAAGATTTAATATCGGGATCGCCAAAATAAATGCCTACTTGAGTTTCTCGGAATGATGAAACGCGGCCGATTTCCTTGGCATATTCATAAAGCAGATGATCACTGGGCCAAAGTTTTGGATTCGGAGCGACGCCAAGCATATTTTTGGCGATATTGAAGAAGGGCGTCAAGGTTTCTCGCCAATTATCGTCCAATTCATGCCATTGAGGGTCATCAAAAAAAGAAGAAGGCGGTTCGAGCAGAACTGCACAATAAACCAGGCTGCCGCCGCCGACGCCTGATCCGGTCAATAACAAAGCATTTTTTAAAAACGTTAACCGCTGTATTCCTTTGAAATTGAGTCTGGGCAACCACAGCCATTTCCAAATCTGCCAGTTTGTTTTTGCATATTCTTCGTCCTGCCATCGTTTGCCGCACTCAAGAACGCAGACCGAATAACCCTTTTCGGCAAGCCGCAAGGCCGAGACGCTGCCGCCAAATCCTGAGCCTATAACCACATAGTCATACTCCATCCCTTCTCCTTTTCCAAAAATGAATTTGACTCATTATTGAACATAAAAAAAAGGAGTCTCAAATAAAACATAAAAATGAAATATTTTTGATTTTCAGTCTATAATTGTATCGGCGAATGGGGAGAATATTCCCACGTTCGAGAGTCGAGGGCTAAATCATGTCCGCCGAATCCCATCAAAAAAGATGCGTGACCAATCCGCTCAGCAGTTTGGGTTCGAACCAAGTCGATTTTGGGGGCATCACTTCACTGGTGTCAGCGACAGCCATCACCTGTTCCATTGATGTGGGAAACATGGCAAAGGCAGCCGCAAAAGTACCTTGATCGACCAAACGGACCAGCTCTTCGTTACCACGAATGCCGCCAATAAAATGAATTCGTTTGTCTGTTCGCGGATTATCGATTCCCAGTATGGGTGCCAGAACCAAATTTTGGAGCACGGAGACATCTAGTCGATTGATGGCATCTTGGGGAAGAATTTGATCGGCTCTTAATTTTAGCAAATACCACGAATGGCCAAGGTACAGGCCAAATTGTTGCGGGGATTTGATCTCGATATTCGAACTTTTTATGGGTTCTATAGAAAAATGCACCGCCAGACGGTGAAGGAACTCTTGTTCCGAAAGTCCGTTGAGATCTTTGACGACTCGGTTATAGGGCAGAATTTTGAGTTCTGAGTGTGGGAATATTACCGTCAGGAAATAATGGTATTCCTCGTTGCCGCTATAATCAGGCGATTTCCGTCGCATTTCCTGGCTAAGCACGGCTGCGCTCTCAGATCGATGGTGTCCATCTGCGATATATAATGCCGGTATATTGGTGAAAGCGTCTCGTACCATTTGATTGAAAGGTGCATAATCAATTCTGAAAAAGCGATGTCTGACCTGATAATAGCTGACAAAATCATTCTCCAGTTTGCTTTTATCCAGGAGCATCTCCAAAAGTTCTGCCATGGCATTTGTTTGCCGGTAGGCAAGAAAAACCGGTCCGGTCTGCGCATCTAATTCCTTCATCAAGTCGACGCGGTCCTGAACTTTATCGGGTCTTGTGTGTTCATGCTTTTTAATGAAGCCATTTATATATTCATCTACTGAAGCACAGGCAACAAATCCGGTCTGTGTATGATCTCCCATGATCTGTTGATATAAATAAAAACAGGATTCACTATCTTTGAGGAGAATGTGTTCACGGCGAAAGGCGCGAAGATTTTCTGCCCCCTTTTTATACACTTCTGCTGAGTGTATATCAGTACCGACGGGCAAATCAATTTCCGGTTTGGTGATGTGCCAAAAGGAATAAGGATTGTCTTTTGCAAGTTCCCGCGCTTCCTCTGAATCAATGACATCGTACGGAAGGGCGGCCACTTTGTCAGCTAATGCCGGGTTGGGCCTTAATCCTGTGAATGGACGTATATTTGCCATGACTTTTCTCCTATGTTCAGAACCAAAATGGAATCATTACGCTCAACGCTTAAAATAAGAGGTTTTGAGAGGATAATCAATCAATTTTAATCTTTGTGACATCTGATGACTTTTTAATTGGTATTTCGACTGGAATCACAAGATTTTCGCTTGACATAAAAGCCAATTTTTAGTAGCTTGCTGTGTACAAACCGAACCGGAGCCCAACTTCGATTCGGTTTGTTTTTTTTATGCTGATGGAAGAACAAAGTGCGTTGATTGACGCTCCTTCCTTCGGAAAATCGTTGGTTTTATTTCAAGATCATTGAGCAGACGCGATATTTGAGGTGCACTGATGAAAGCAATGTATTTGACGCAGGAGCAATTAAACAGGCTGACGGAAGAGTTGAAATATCTCAAGACTGTGGAGCGCAAACAGGCTATTAAAGATGTTGCAACGGCTCGTGAACATGGTGATTTACGAGAAAATGCTGAATATGCTGCTGCTAAGGAAAAACAGGCGCTCATAGAAGGAAAGATCGCCCGTTTAGAGGAAACTCTTTCGCGGTCGAGAGTGATGACGGATGAGATGATGGTCCACCAAGTGGTTCGCGTCGGAAGCAAAGTAACGCTGTTTGATACGCGATTCAAGGAAGAGATTGTCTATGAAATCGTCCCTTCTGCTGAATTTAATCCCACAGATTTGGACGCCGTTTCCATCGATTCGCCTGTTGGAAAGGCGTTGGTGGGAAAGCAGGTCGATGATATTGTTGAAATTAAAGTGCCGGCTGGCCACATCCAATACAAGGTGATTTCAATTCAATGAATTTGCAGCGTCATCAAAATCTTCTTCAACGAGACCAATCGGCGTTCATCGTCATTGATATGCAGGAAAGGTTTGAACATGTCATTCCAGATTTCACTGCCATATCCACTAATATTGTCAAACTGCTGAAAGCGTGCCGACAATTGGAAATTTTTAGCTGCTACACTGAACAATATCCTCATGGTCTCGGTCGTACAGCGACTATTATACAGCAGGAATTCAGCAGTATTCCTGCGTTTGAAAAAATGCGATTTTCAATTTGCGGTGAACAGCCTTTGATGAAATCTCTTGCGGATAAAAAGATCAGGCAGATTGTATTGACCGGAATTGAAACTCATGTATGCATTTTGCAGTCCGCATTAGATTTATTGCATTTTGGTTTTGAGGTTCATCTCGTTGCGGATGCGACAGGTTCGAGGCAATCCTGTAACCGAGATGTGGCCTTGGAACGTATGAAACAGCAGGGGGTCGTCATCACATCATTGGAATCAGTTCTTTTCGAATGGGTGGAAATTTCTGGAACGTCTGATTTTAAATATGTTTCCAGTTTGATCAAATAGACTTCTGGCTCAGAAAAACGGCATCAGACACGGCGAATAATCAGGTTCAAATGGACAGTTGAGACGCATCGGCCTTTGACACACTGTAATATATTTTTTGGTGTTTGACCGGGGCAGGATGAATCTTTGTCATTCCCGCTCCATCTAATTCAAGTCGATCATTATTAAGTAATAGGAGCTATAGATGTATAACGTCATCATTATTGGGTCAGGTCCTGCAGGTTTGACAGCTGCTATTTATGCCGCTCGAGCGAACCTAAAACCTTTGGTGATTTCGGGCATGGAGCGTGGCGGCCAGGTGACACTCACCAATGATTTAGAAAACTTTCCAGGCTTTCCCGACGGAATTGGCGGATTTGAGATTTACGACCTGTTTGAAAAGCAGGCGGTTAAATTTGGCGCCGAGTTGGTGTACGATGTTGTGACCGAGGTCGATTTGAAGGCGGAGATCAAAGTTGTCAAAACGGCTGAACAGATTTATCAGGCAAAATCAGTCATCATTGCGACCGGTTCAAATCCAAATCGATTAGGTATACCTGGTGAAGACGCTTTTATAGGAAAAGGAGTCTCTTATTGTGCGACCTGCGATGGCTTTTTCTTCAACGGCAAACATGTCGCAGTGATCGGAGGCGGGAATAGTGCTCTTGATGAAGGGCTTTTTCTGACGAGATATGCTGATAAAGTGACCATCATCCATCGCCGGGATAAATTGCGAGCCGACGCCATATTGCAGGAACGGGCTCAAAAAAATGAAAAGGTCGTATTCATTATGGATACAGTTGTCTCCGAAATCGCCGGCGACAATTCGGTTCATACTCTGAAATTGAAAAATGTGAAAGATCATCATGAATTCGACTATAAGGTGGACGGTGTTTTTATTTTTATTGGTCATTCACCCAACGTTTCTCTGGTCAAGAATCAGCTTGATCTCGACGAACAGAATTATATCAGAACTGACCGACGAACGCATACAAATCTGCAGGGTGTGTTCGCATGTGGAGATGTTCAGGATTCCATTTACCGCCAAGCCATCACCGCTGCCGGCAGCGGCTGTCAGGCGGCAATCGAAGCTGAAAAATTCATTGCTGAATTTGAAGGCAGAAAATATCCCGGAAAATAATCGCAACTTTATTTGGATTTTGTCGTAAGCAGAACAGAACATAGCTGCAACATGTACAAGGAGATACGAAGAATGAGTACAAGGCAAATGGGAAATGGCAGGTTCAGCGCAGGCATTGTTCTTATTATACTGGGTCTTTTGTTTCTGCTTAAAAGTCTGGGTATTTTTGATTATCAGATAATTTTTGATAATCTTATCGCCTTTGTTTTTATTGCCTTGGGAATTTTGATCATTTTTCATGGCAACCGAACGTCTATATTTTCAAAAAACAACCGAGGAGTCAAGGAATTCCCATCGGGGGATTATTTTGTTGTCGGAGACAGTATATTTGGGGATCTGAAGATTTCCCTTGAACAAGCGGATTTTAAAAGCCGACAGTATCGAACAATGTTTGGGAAGCTTGATATCGATGCTTCACATTTGCGTTTGACGCCGGGCGAACATGTGCTGAATCTTGACGTCACTTTCGGAGAGATCAAAGTGAGGATTCCCCATGATCTGCCTATGCGGGTCGTCGCCAAGAATCTTGCGGGGGATGTGGAATTATTTCACCAGCGCTGGGAAGGAATCAGTCGACGAGTCGATTGGACGAGCGATCACTATCAGGCGGCCGAAGCCAAATTGAAACTCGTTTGTTCAATCGTATTCGGTGAAATCACCATCGTCTAGCTTGTGTCATCGATGGATGATGGGACAATCAAATCCGCTGAGCTTGTCAATGTTTATCCAAATCCCCTATAATTACTTGTGTTGTCCATACAATGTTTTCATCCCCCTCTTTTCCTGCCGATCGATGCTGTTTGGAGATTTTCCATCTTTTTTCGCCACTTGGTAAATTTTATCGTACTTTTCAGACGTCTGAGATATGGGTGAAATAATCTTGCCCTTTTTTTCCGTTATACTCATTCTCAAGAATCAATTCAGCAATCATATAAATTTAATAATAAATACGGAGATGTGTATGGCTTCTAAATTGATTGCACCACATGGTGGTACCCTTAAACCTCTTCTGCTGCATGGAGAAGCACGATCAAATGCAATGGCTGAGGCAAAGAATTTTCCTCAGGTGCGGCTCACCTCTCGCGAAACGAGCGACCTGTTGATGCTGGCAGTCGGCGCCTTTAGCCCTCTGAATGGTTTCATGAAACGCGACGACTATAATCGAGTCGTCAAAGACATGCATATGACTGATGGAACGCTTTGGCCCATTCCAATCACGCTTTCGGTATCCAAAGCGCAGGCTGATTCGTTGAAAATCGGTTGTCAAGTGGCATTGATCGATGATGAGTCTGATGAACTTGTCGGCAGCATGATCGTTGAGGATATATTTTCATATGATAAGAAAGAGGAGGCGCGTCAGGTTTTTCGAACAGAAGATGAGGCACATCCCGGCGTTGCCAAGTTGTATGCCCAGCAGGAAATGCTCCTTGGCGGAGCGGTAAAAGTTTTTTCTGAAGCACCTTATCCTGAACTCTACGGCAATTACTATGGAAGGCCGGCAGAAACACGATCAATATTCGAACAGTTTGGGTGGTCTACAGTTGCTGCCTTCCAGACACGCAACCCGATTCACCGGTCGCATGAGTATTGCACAAAAATTGCGCTCGAAGTTTGCGACGGATTGCTGATTCATCCTCTGGTTGGAAAACTCAAATCTGATGATATTCCAGCGGATGTTCGCATGCAGTGCTATGAAGTGCTGATTGATCATTATTATCCAAAGGATCGAGTGGTGCTGAAAGTTTATCCGATGGAGATGCGATACGGTGGCCCGCGCGAGGCGGTTCTGCATGCTGTTTTTCGGCAGAATTACGGCTGTACTCATCTCATTATCGGTCGAGATCATGCCGGAGTTGGAAATTATTATGGCCCGTTTGACGCTCAGAAAATATTTTTGGATATTGATGAACATGATCTTAAGATCAAGCCGTTGAATATCGACTGGACGTTCTGGTGCCATAAGTGCGAGGGTATGGCGTCAATGAAGACGTGTCCTCACGGAAAAGAAGACCGCGTACTGATCAGCGGCACGAAAATGCGCGAAATGTTGGCGGGCGGAGAGCTTTTGCCGCGTGAATTCAGTCGACCGGAAATCAGTGAAATACTCATGAAATATTATAAAACTTTAGGATAAATACAGGGCGGAGTGAAACATGGCTGAACAAAAAGCAACCAATATTACCTGGCATGAAGGTGACATCACTAAACTGGATCGGGAGAAATTTCTCGGCCAGCGGGGTGTTGTGCTTTGGTTTACGGGCTTGTCTGCATCAGGGAAATCGACCTTGGCGCATGCTGTTGAAAAACGATTGTTTGAAAACGGAAATTTATGTTATGTTCTTGATGGTGATAATATTCGTCACGGTTTGAATAAAAATCTCGGATTTTCCCCTGAAGATCGGGAAGAGAATATCCGACGAATCGGCGAGGTTGCCAAGCTGTTTGCGGATGTCGGTGTGGTCGTCATGACGGCATTTATTTCGCCTTATCGATCCGACCGGCAAAAGGCGCGTGATTTGATGCCTTCCGGTGAATTTATTGAAATTTATGTCAAGATTCCTGTGAGCGTGGCTGAACAGCGGGATCCCAAAGGATTGTATAAAAAAGCACGGGCTGGAGAAATCAAGGAATTTACCGGAATTTCTGCACCCTATGAAGAGCCGGAAAATCCGGAATTGATTGTTGACACCAGCGAGTTGTCTCTGCAGGAAAGTGTTGATAAGGTGATAACCTATCTGATCAAAGCCGGCGTGATGTCGGAAAATTAATGGATGAGTAATGATTTTCTCATCGGATTGAGTGAGATTTGTCATTTTTTAATCAAATTTTTACAAAATTCTCTTGACAATAAGTAATAAAATAGTTATCTTTTAAGGCTTTGCTTCTCAGGTTTTTTTGAATGGGGAAGTGGAGCGGAAAAGTTCTTTGACAAGCGTGCATGGCCCTGTTGAATCTTTTTTAAAGGGTTTAACGAGTCAATAAAAAAAATGATGATAAATAGGACAACGAAGAGTTTGATCCTGGCTCAGGACGAACGCTGGCGGCGTGCTTAACACATGCAAGTCAAGGGGAAAGTTTCTTTCGGGGAACGAGTATACTGGCGGACGGGTGAGTAACGCGTAGGTGACCT
>RPQV01000003.1 GCA_003818595.1 Calditrichota bacterium | reverse complement strand
ACGCAGCCGCATATCACGGAATATTCGGAGCAAAGTTCCTCGATTTCTGATTGGACGTGAGTTCCCTTCATCGCCAGCAGAAAACCGTTGGTTTTGAGCAATGGTTCGGCCCAACACCACAGTTTGACCAGAGGTGCGACGGCGCGGGCGACGATCACCGCAAATCGGCTTTCCTCCTCCGCACTGTTCATCGCTTCGACGCGACCGATATAGACCTTCACCCGGTTCAAATTTAAAACGTGTTTCACTTCTTCGAGAAACAGCGCCTTTTTGCGCACCGCTTCGACCAAAACGATTTCAAGACTCGGTCTGGCGATGGCCAGCGGGATGCCGGGAAAGCCGGCACCGCTGCCCAAATCCATGATTCTGCCGTTCTCCGGCAGACAGTTCAGCGTCGTCAACTCCAGCGAATCGACCAGATGGCGGGCGACGATCAAGTCGACGTCGCGTCCGGACACCAGATTGATCCGTTGATTCCATGTTTCCAACAGCTCGACATAGCGTCGCAGCTGCAGCTGTTGAGATGGGAACAGATCAAAGCGGTCGAGCAGGGCCGAAAAAGCATTGTCATTGGAGGTGCGCATGGCTATTGTTTCACGTGGAACATTCACAGCCTCAGGCGTTTATCCCGTCCCAACATAATCATCAGGATGGAAATGTCGGATGGGGTGACGCCCATGATTCGGGACGCCTGGCCAAGAGTCAATGGTCTAAATCGCTGCAGTTTTTCGCGTCCCTCGGTTGAAATGGCTGTAATCTCCTGATAGTTGAAATCAGGGTCAATTTTCATTTCCTCAAGCTGTTTCATTTTTAGAATCTGTTCATTCTGACGGACGAAAAAGCCTTCATATTTAATATCAATTTCAACTTGTTCGCGCACCTTGATGCCAAAGCGGCTGCAGTGAGGCTGAAAGATCTCCTGTTCATAGATGCCGGCGAAATCGGTCAGCTGAACTTCGGGTCTTTTTAAAAGCCTGTCGATGCTTTCACTGCTTTCGATCGGCGACGCACCAATCTTCATCAGGATTGGATTCACATCATCAAGGTTTGGCTTTAACCTCTTTAACATCTCTTTTGTTTCCGCAATCGCCTGCTGACGCCGGATGAGGTCCTGATACATCTCTTCAGGGATGAGTCCCAGTTGCCGGCCGTATTTCATCAGGCGAATATCGCAATTGTCCTGCCTGAGCAGCAATCGATGTTCAGCGCGGGAGGTAAACATGCGATAGGGCTCTTCCAGCTCTTTGGTCACCAGATCATCAATTAAAACCCCGATATAGGCCTCAGAGCGGCTGAGGATGAATGGGTTCTCCCCTCTCATCTTCAGCACCGCATTGACGGCGGCCATAAAACCCTGCGCGGCGGCTTCTTCATAGCCGGACGTTCCATTGATCTGTCCGGCAAAATAGAGATTCTGAATCCGTTTGGTTTCCAGGGTGGGGAAAAGCTGTGACGGGGGGAAGAAATCATATTCTATCGCATAGCCCAATCGCGTCAGCTTTGCCCGTTCGAGCCCGGGGATGGAGCGGATGGCCTTGATCTGGACATCTTCCGGCAGGCTGGTGGCAAAGCCGTTCACATAGTATTCGTTGCTGGACTTTCCTTCGGGTTCTAAAAAAATCTGATGGCCGGTTTTATCAGCAAAACGGACAATTTTATCTTCAATTGACGGGCAGTAGCGCGGACCTATTCCCTGGATAATGCCGGTATAGAGTGGAGATCTGTCGAGTCCGGAACGGAGCAGATCATGGGTTTGTTCCGAGGTGCGGGTGAGGTAGCACGGCATCTGCTCTTGATCACATGTTTCATGATGATGAGAAAAGGGAACGGGTTCAGGATCTCCCGGCTGTTCCTCCATTTGCGAAAAATCAATGGTGCGTCCATCAAGACGCGGAGGTGTCCCGGTTTTTAAACGTCCGACATGAAATCCCAACTCTTTCAACTGCCGGCTGGGGCCGATCGATGCCATTTCGCCGGCCCGTCCGCCGCTAAAGTGAACCAATCCCACATGAATGAGTCCGTCCAAAAATGTGCCTGCAGTGAGGATGACGGCGCGGGCGAGAAATTGGGTATCCACCTCGGTAACGATGCCGACGGCCCGATCATTTTCGATCAACAGCCCTTTGACATGATGTTGTCGTATATCCAGTCGCGGCTGCTGTTCAATGATGTTGCGCATGCGATGTGAATATTCGATGCGGTCATTCTGCGAGCGCAGAGACCAGACGGCTCTTCCTTTTGATTTGTTCAAAACTCTGAATTGGATGCCCGTGTCATCGGCGACAATCCCCATCTGTCCGCCGAGAGCGTCCAGCTCTTTGACCAGATGCCCCTTGGCCAAACCTCCGATTGCGGGATTGCAGGACATTTGCGCAATATTGAAAATATTCATGGTGATGAGCAGAGTTTGTGCACCCATTCTGGCCGAAGCGAGAGCCGCTTCGCACCCGGCATGTCCTGCGCCGATGACAATAATATCGTACTGTTCAGCCATGATGTTCTTCAATCAATACGTTCCACGTGAAACACTCACTTGCCAATGCAGAATGCGGAAAAGATTTCATTCAAAATATCGTTGGAAGAAACCTCGCCGATCAATTCTCCGACGGTATTGAGGGCGGCTCTGATGTCGAAAGCGATGAATTCCGCACTGAATCCCCTGGTCAAAGATTCGCGCGCATGATCAATGTATTGCTGCGTCCTCTTCAAGACATCGAGATGTCGGACTCGATTGATCACCGCTGAATGTTGAACCTGATCGTTCTCGATTTCTTCAACCAAAAGTTTACGCAATGCTTCGAAACCCATTCCCGTCCTGGCCGAGACCGCGACGCAGCGGTCGAAGGATGTTTTAAAATCCGGATCAATATCGGCGGATTTTAAATCCGCCTTATTGATGAGCAGCGCTTTCTTATGCCGACTTAATTGACGAACCGCGGAGAGGCTCTCATAGTCCTCAACGGTCAATTTTTTATGTCCATCAATGACGAATAAAATGAAATCCGCCATTTGGATTTGCTTCTTGGTTCTTTCCACACCTGAGATCTCCAGCCGGTCCTGGCTTGACCTTAAGCCGGCAGTGTCGGATATTTTGAACAGATATCCGTCAATGGTCAGCGACTCTTCGATGGTGTCCCGCGTCGTGCCAGGAATTTCAGAAACAATGGCGCGATCTTCATTTAAGAAACGATTTAAAATGCTCGATTTTCCAACGTTCGGTTTACCGGTAAGAACCAAATGCATGCCTTCTCTGATCAATTTGCCGAAATGAAAGGTGCTGACCAGGCGATTCATTTCCTCTTCCAGCCGGTTCAGACCCTCCATGATTTGCGATCGATCTTGCTTCTCCACGTCTTCATCGGAAAAGTCGAGTTCGATTTCCAGCATGATCAGGTGCTTTTTCAATATCTCTCTGATAGCAGCCAGATCACTGTACAGACTTCCATTCGCCTGCGCCTGGGCATATTCCAGGCTCTTTTGTGTTTGAGCATTGATGATATCGGCGACCGATTCCGCCTGAGTCAAGTCCATCTTGCCGTTCAGGAAGGCTCGTTTGGTAAATTCTCCCGCTTCAGCCAGGCGTATGCCTCCGCTCAGCAAAAGATTTAATATTTCCTGTACGATATAAACACTGCCGTGGCAGCTGATCTCAATGAGGTCTTCGCCGGTATAGGAGCGGGGTTTGACATATTTGGTGAGGATGACCTGATCGATGAACGCCGACTGCGATTTATCCGGCTTGAACAGGCCGACAGCGGTGCTGTTCGGTTTCATGTCTTGAACAGCTTTTTTGCCGTCAAAAAAATCTTCGACCGTCGTAAACGCTCGATCTCCGCTCACTCTGATCACGGAGATTGCCCCTTTTCCGGCAGGCGTCGCTATGGCTGTGATGGTATCTGTTTCCATACCTTAAAATAAAAACCCCGCCGCTTTATAAAACGGACGGGGTGATGTTTGCATGTCAATCGAGACTAGATGCGTCGTTTTCTTTTGCTGGTTGTCGCCAGGGCCGTTTCAGGTTTCTTGGGCGTCAAATACTTTTGCTGTACAATCGACAGAATGTTAAAGAGAGCATAATATAGATTTAATCCCGAGGGAAAGCTATTGAACAAGAGCGTAAAAAAGATGGGCATAAAATAGATCATGAATTTCTGTTTCGGATCAGTGATCGACATCTTTTGCTGAATGAACATGGTGACGCCCATTAAAATCGGCAAAATATTGACGGTGTTTCCGTAAATGGGCAATGCAAAATTTCCCGGAAAGGTGAAAATAGTATCCGGCGCCGAAAGATCATTGATCCACCAGATAAATCCCTGACCGCGCAAATCAATGGTTGTTCTGAAGACGATGAACAAACCAAACAGCAGGGGCATCTGCAGCAGCATCGGCAGGCAGCCGCCCATGGGATTGACGCCCTGCTCTTTATAGAGCGTCATGGTCATTTGGTTGAGCTTTTGCGGATCGCTGCGATACTTATCCTGCAGTTCCTTCAATTTAGGCTGCAGCGTCTGCATTTTCTGCATCGATTCATAGCTCTTCAATGTGAGCGGGTAGGTTAAAACCTTGATGAGCAAAGAGAAGATCAGCAGGATCACGCCATAATTGGAAATGAAGGTATGCATCCATTTGAAGGTAATCAAAATAGCGATGCTGAAGGGTTTAATAATTTTTGCACCCATATCCAAAAAATCCTGCATATCCTTTTTATAGGATTTGAGCAGTCCATATTCCATGGGTCCAATAAAGAGGGTGTATTCATCCTTGACATTGCTTTCACCCAAAAAGGGCATGGCCAGTTTGAGGCTGTATTTTTTCCATTTCACTTTATCGGTGCGGTTTTGCGCAATTTGCGTACCTAATATTTCGGCATATTGGCTGTTTCGATTTCTGGGTAAAATATAAAAGGCAAAGTACTTGTTTCTTACCGCAACCCAGTCCAAGTCGGCAGCCACTTTTTTCGCCTTGTCATCAGCCTTGTAATCTTTTTTGGTCTCACCGCCTGCAGACGTTCCGGCTTTGGTATAGGTCATTTCGTCTTTCATGTTCTTTTCAGTTGAGGCAAGGCCGTTTGGAGCGAGCAGATAATATTGCTTATCATCGATTAACTGATTGAGATTTTTGAAATTAATTAACAGAGAAACGTCATAGGTTCCATCACGAAAGGTGTATATTTTTTCAATCTCACGATTTTCACCCAAAGGAAGCGTAAATTTGAGGACAAATTCCTGTTGAGCGGACAATTTGATCTCTTCAGGAGAGTCGACCATAAAATGATAATCCCCGGTGGTCAGGCTGTCGCCGGCTTTGGTATTGAATCCGACAACGAGATTGTTGTAGGAATTCTCGGTAAATAATTCTACCGGTTCTTTGTCGGTGCCAAGATAGTTGAGCAGACTCCACTGCAATATCGTGGCGCCCTTGGAAGTCATTGTCGCTTTATAGAGGCTTGTTTGGATAGTGATCTTTTTCTCACCCAGTGAATCGGGAACCTCGATACCAGGAGTCTTTTTGACCGGGCTAAAATCTTGGTCACTATTCTCTATGGCAGGAGAGGATTCCCGGGGTTGGATCGCCGGTCCGCGCGGTTCAACAGCGCCTTGCTCCACTCTTTGCGTGCGTTGCAGTTGTCGCTGTTCGTATCCTTTCGGATCGACTATTTTTTGATAAAATCCGGTATTGATCAGAATGAGAATCAATCCAATGAGTACAAAAGCAAAGATGGTCCTTTTGTCAAAATCCATAAATATCTCTTTTTTTAAACAGGGTCATAGCCTCCGGGTGAAAGAGGATTACATCTGAGAATTCTCCATCCCGCCTTGAGCAATCCTTTCAGCGCCCCGTATTTCGTTATGGCCTGGATGCAATAGGCTGAACAAGAGGGATGAAAACGACATGATTTTGCAAATAGTGGGGAAAGAACGAGTTGATAGAATCGTACGAATACGATCAATATCTTTCCGATAGTGTGATCAGCCAGTTGAATGGTTTGTTTTGCTTTATGAAAAAACAAATGATGCCGTCACTCTGATTTCAATTTAACCATTTTTCGATTTGGTTCAAGGTATGGTTTAGGGTCTGCTCCAATTGCGTAAAATCGGCCGTTTCAACCGATCTTTGGGCGATCATCACGATTTCTGCCGGCAGACGATAGTTTCGAAAACACAATCTGAAAATTTCGCGCATTCTTCGTTTTAAAAAGTTTCGTTGGGGTTTTGAGGCGATATCATTTTTGACTGTGAATCCAATTCTCAACTCGTCTGCACGCGAACAGAAGATCGTAAAATAGTCATTCCTGAAACACCTTCCGTGATGAATAGTGTCACTAAATTCAATATTCGTTTTAAGAATGATTTTTTTGGGTAGATTGTATGGACTCAATCTAATTTATTCATCGCTTACAGATAATTTCTTTCGTCCTTTGGCGCGGCGGCGTTTTAACACCATCCGTCCATTTTTTGTAGCCATCCTTTCGCGAAAACCATGCTTGTTGACGCGTTTTCTCTTGCTGGGTTGAAATGTTCTTTTCATTATCATTCTCCGTATTATTGTTTTAAAGATCAAAAATTTAAATATTTTAACGATGAAAATCAAGCTCTTTTACGTTTCGATTGATCATGTAAGTAAAATGTTATCAATATTTAGTATCTAATTAGTCTATGAACACCCATAAATTGACGTCGATAATATTTCTCGGACATTTTGGATAAAATTACACCACGGGTTGTTGTTGCGTGAATGAAATAGCCGTCGATAATATAAATACCCACATGCGAGGGTTTTCCTCGTCCATAAAATACAAAATCACCAAATTGCGCTTTATTCATCGAAATTGGTTTTGTCATTCGATAAATCTCTAAAACATTATGCGGCAAGTCGACGCCGAGGGCCTGTTGATAAATAACCGATACCAATCCTGAGCAATCGATACCGCCAAAGCTATTTCCTCCCCAAACATAGGGAGTCTTGTAATATTTGACAATTTCCGCTTTTAATTTCTCTGTTTCCACTGCTGATAAATGGTCAGAGTATAGTATACTCTCCGGCTTTTGCTGAACAACGTAATAGGAACAATTTAAAATCGGAAACAGCACAATAATAAAGAGAAATAACAGCGGCTTGATAAACTGTTTTAATTTCAATATTACTTTGGAATTAATAGTTTTTTTTTGCTTTTTCATATAATTGCAGTAAATTTGAACGTAATTTATTATGACTCCATCAATAGATCAGGTGGTAATATGTCAATGTTGAAATCACTCAATCCTACATGCTTCATTCTTCTTGCTGCTGTCTTTGTGGTGATCCTCTATTATGTTAGCAAATTTCTAAAGAATAAGCCTCAAAATTTCATGCTCTATCTGGTTCTACTCGCGCTGGCTGCATTCACATTCTATAAGCGGGCCGAAGTGAAAAAATTTGTGCGTAATTACTGTTTTCGTTCCCAAAATACACAAATGGATTATTTTTACGACACTGATCCTAATAACAATACATTCATCAAGGCAAATCTTTCACCGCGCCAATTTTTTCTCTTGGACCGTATCCTTATGGATGAAAAAGCTTCGAATGGATTAAAATTGTCCAACCTGCGCATCCAGGAGTTATCCCGAAACGATAATGACGTGATCGAAGCATATGAACGTTGGCGAAAATGCAAAAATATGAACCGCAGCTACCATAGGGTCGTTTATCCTGATGAACGCATAATGTTGAAAAGCAGAAGAAGATGATGGGAGCCGCTCTCCCCCTGCATTGCATCTTCTTTCAAAAGGTTGATAACCATGAAACGTTTATTATGGCTCTTCTGTTTCTTTTATAATTCATTTTCTTTAGCTCAGGACGTTATAATTCCCCGATTCAGCTTTTCGTTCGGCGAGGAAGGCGGCAAACCCGGGCAGTTCATTGCTCCGACGGCATTATCAGCCGACGCCCAGGGAAATCTATATATTGCTGATCAAGGTAATAATCGCCTGCAAAAATTCACCAACAAAGGAGAACTGGTCGCCTTCATCGGCGGCTTTGGTTGGGGTCAAGGCCAATTTCATTATCCCGCTGATGTTTTCGTTTATAATTCTCTCGATGTTTTCGTGGCCGACTATGAAAACAACCGCATCGAACGCTACGATAAAGACCTGAATTGGCTGTCCAGTTATCGTTCTGATATTTCCTGGGATGAACGATATCAGTTTTTCTTCCCGCGCTCTCTCTTTATCAGCATTCATGGTGACTTTATGATTGCTGACGCAGAACACGATAAAATCGTCAAACTCAATTCCAGCTTTCAACCTGAATTAAGTTTTGGTGATTTTGACTGGGGAAGCGGAACCATCCGTGAAGCCTTTTCGATTTTTTGTGACTCTCATGATTTTATATATGTATCTGATTCGGCTGCCGGGAAAGTGCTGGTTTATGACTATTTCGGCAATTACATTCGCGACATTGGACTGAATCAATTGAAAAAACCTAAAGGCTTATTCATTGATTCGGCTCAGCGGCTTTTTGTCGCTGACGCGGGCCTCGATCAAATCTTTTGTTTTGACGCCTCTGGAGATCTTTATTTCAATTTTGGTTCTTCCGGTGCTAAACTGGGTGCTTTCAGCGAACCGTCTGATGTGGCGGTTTTTAATCATCAGCTTTTTGTGGTTGATACCAATAATCACCGTATCCAAGCTTTTGATTTGAATTGGTAATCCTTGTGCAAAAAGATTGTTGGTGAATCCTTTGCTTTATAAATCCTATTTCCTTTTTTTTATTTTTTCGACTCTCCTTTTTTCGCAAAGCAAAGGAAAATTGGAAAACATACGACTGTATGAAAAAGATTTTGTCATATTGGGTGAAGACCGTCGCGGGCCTTATCTCCTTCCAGACAGCCTGATCATCGAACATTCGGAAACGGTCTATCTGAACGACAGCAAACTGCAATCCTCCGCTTATTCTCTTGACTATATTCGTGGTGAACTTCGATTCGAAGAGTCCGTCGCCAAAGAAGTTGAAATTCGCATCAATTACAAGGTATTCCCTTTCCCGCTCAAAAAGTCGGTCTTTCATCGCCAAATACTGCATCGCGTTTTCGGCGCGCCGGCGCTGATGCAGGACGTTAACGCTCCGGCAGACCAGGCAGGCGAAGAAGATTATGCGTCCAAACTTTCAAAAAGCGGGAGCATCACCCGCGGAGTGACCGTCGGCTCTAACCGCGGCTTAAAGGTAAATTCGGCCTTGAATATCAATGTTGCGGGCAAAGTCGGTGAACAGGTGGAAGTGATTGCGGCTTTGACAGATCAAACGACCCCCATTCAGCCGGACGGCACTACTCAGAACCTACAGGAAATTGACAAGGTTTTCATTCAAATCAAATCTCCCTCATTTTCAACAACCCTGGGAGATTTTCAGATTGAATATTCAGAAACCGAGTTGTCCAGATATAACCGAAAGCTTCAGGGCGTTTTAGGGGAAACTGCCTATAAAAATATTTCGGCAAAAGCATCAGCCGCTGTGTCGCGGGGAAAGTATTATTCAATGGCGTTCACCGGACAAGAGGGAAATCAAGGTCCGTATCAGCTCAAAGGAGATCGCGGTCAAATCGACATTATCGTTCTGGCAGGAACTGAACGCGTCTTTATTGACGGCGAAGCGATGATCCGCGGCGAAACCAATGATTATACCATAGATTATTCATCCGCTCAAATCACGTTTACCCGCAAACGGCTGATCACCTCTGATTCGCGCATCACGATTGATTTTCAATATTCTGATGAACAATATCGCAGAAACCTTTACTCCGCCTCAGTGGCGGCTGATCTTTGGAAAAGTAAAGTTAAACTGCGCTCGCTCTTTTTGCATGAAGCCGATGATAAAAACAATCCGCTCGACTTTACATTGACTGATGATTATCAAACGATATTATCCGCCGCCGGAGACGATCTCACCAAAGCGGTTATCAATGGAGCCAATTATGTCGGCCCGCAGAATGGCCGTTATACGAAAGAAAATGATCATTATAAATATGCGGGCGAGAACCAGGGTGAATATTTGATAACCTTTTCGGATGTCGGCAGCATGAACGGCGATTATGAATATAAAGGGAACGCCATTTTTGAATTTGTCGGCATCAGGAAAGGCAGATATGCTCCGGTCATTCTTTTGCCCCTGCCAAAATCTCATAATATGATCAATTTCTTTGCCGATGCATCTCCGCTCAGTTTTATCAATTTGAAAGGCGAGACGGCGTTCAGTTTTTTTGATGTCAACAGCTTTTCCAATGTGGATGATCAGGATAATCAGGGGCTGGCTCAAAACTATGAACTTTCATTTAAACCGCCCCATCTGCGTATCGGTCGATTCAACCTGGGGAAAATCGGTCTTGTAGGACGCTACAAAACCATTGACGACCAATTTACCGATATCGACCGCACCACCGAGGTTGAATACAATCGCAGATGGGATATCTCCGCCGCCGCCTCGCGACAGGAGCTCGTCAAAGAATTTAGAACAAGCTATGAACCTTTTACCGGATTTCATTTGGCGACAGAATGGGGTTCGATTAAAAAAGGCGATAGCTTTTACTCTTCGAGGAAGCAATTTGAGCAATCATTGAATTGGGGGAAACTCCCCAAAACAAGTTATCGGTTGGAGAAAATAGAGCGCGAATCCCCTGCTGTCAAACAATCGGCGGACTGGCTGAGACAAATGGGGGATGTCCAATGGACTTTTTGGCGCCTCTCCCCCATGATTCGATATGAAGGAGAAATAAAAAAGGAAAATTGGTCTGACTCTTTATTCACCGGATTCAAATTTGACGACCTAAAAACCGGACTCTCTTTCGAGCCCTTTTCAAAGGTGAAAATCAGCGGTGAATATTCTCAACGCAAAGATAAAGAGTATACTGCTTTTGAGCAATTCACGGAAAAATCGTTGGCCAAGACACAAAATATGCAAATTCTATTGGAGCGGTTCAAAATTTGGACGACCTCCATCGATTTAACGCATCGGGTAAAGACCTTTGCTTCGCCGAATATGGAAAACTCCCGCACTGATCTGGCGGAATTGCGCACTCAACTGATTCCGTTCAATCGCGCTATTAATGCAAACATGAATTATCAGATTGCCAACACCGCAACGGCACTCAAAGAAAAAGTATATATTTCAGTTCCCGAAGGCGAAGGCAATTATCGCTATGATGAAGAATTGAAGGAGTATGTTTATGATCCTCTTGGTGATCACATTCTGCGGATTCTAACAACAGATCAATTCATACCCACCGTGGAATTAAAAACAAGCGGTCGTCTGCGGCTGGAACCAACCAATTTCTTTAAAAACTCCTCTTCGGAGAAAGGCCCGCTCTGGAATTCTGTTGTCAAAGCCTTATCCACCGAATCTTTTGTCACCATCGAGGAACGAACTCAGCGCAAATCTGTCAACGACATCTATCTGCTCAAACTCTCAAAATTCCGTTCTCCCGGAGAGACAATTTTCGGCACTCTGCAGTTTCGTCAGGATTTATACTTGTTTGAACGCAGTCGAGATTTTTCGCTCCGCCTTCGTTACGCTTCGCGCGACGAATTGAATAATCAATTTCTCGAAGGCGGTGAAAAAAGAGAAGAAGAGGAATATTCTGCCCGAGTGACGACTCGCTTTTCTGAAAAGGTCAATTCCCAATCCGAGGTAACGAACAGCCGCACTGCACGATTTTTCAATTATCAAGGAAAACAAAACCGAGACATTCACTCTCTGAAGATCAACTCGGATATTTCCATCACTCCCGTCTCGATCATTAAATTATCATTAGAGGGTCGTTTTTCCCTCGAAAAAGATTTATATTACCTGCTGCCGACCAAAGTTCAGTCGTTTGCCGTCATTCCGCAGATGACCTATTCGATCAAGAACAAGGGCCGAGTGAGAGGAGAGTTTGAATGGAGCTTTGTCAAGGTGAATCCATCCGACAGAATTTTGCCGTACGAGATGGCCAACGGACGTTCTGCGGGAAAATCATTTCGCGTGGATATTCGTTTCGATTATCGAATTTCTGAAGTCATGCAGGCCACGCTTTCTTATAATGGTCGCAATGAGCCTGAACGTCATGGAGTCATCCATACTGGAAGGGCTCAAATCACGGCTGCTTTTCGGTGATCTATGAAATATGGTTTGATTCTTCTTTTCATGTTTCCTTTCGGACGCATTTTTGCCGCAGAAAAACCGATCATTCAACAGATCGATTTCAGTGGGAATCAGATTATTTCCTCTTCTTTATTGAAACAATGGTTTGCCATCGATAAAAACACTCCATTCAATCCGGATGATCTGCCCAAAAATTGTACCAGGCTCCTGCAGGAGTACGCCAAAGCCGGCTTTCCGTATGCCAGAATTGACTCGTTGATTTTTCGCCAGGGTTCCGACAGCCTTGATGTTTCTCTATCGCTTTACCTGAATGAGGGCTCACAATTGGTGACCGGCGCCGTCTCCTTTAGCGGATTGACGGAGCAGGAGGTACAGGACCTTGATGATCTGATCGATATTCCCTCTGGAAAATCACTCAATGTCAATCGCCTTGATGAAAAATTGGAAGACTCGGTTACATCCTTTGAAAAAAAGGGCTATCCTTTTGTGCAGCTGGTTCTGCAATCGATTCAATTGGATTCATCCTCGTCTCAGAAAGAGGCGGTGAATTTTCATTATAAAGTGGTCAAGGGTCCGCAGCCCATTTTGAAGGAAATTCAAATTATCGGTAATGAAGTGACGCTGAAAAAAGTCATTCTTCGTGAAATCCGCATCAAAGAAGGCGAGGCGTTCAATTATCAAAAGTTTTCAAAAATCCAGTCCCGGCTCATGCGCCTGGGACTTTTTCATCACGTTCTTCCGCCGGAGATATTTTTAGCCACGGAACAGGAAGGCGGTTTGCTCATAAAGCTCCAGGAAGCCGGCAATAGTCGTTTCGACGGCGTCGTAGGCTATACGCCGGGGACGGGTGAGGAAAAAGGATATTTCACCGGTCTGATCGATATCAAACTGGGCAATCTGTTTGGTTCGGGACGTTCAATTCTCGCTCATTGGCAGAAGCGGGATCGCGCGTCGCAGGATTTGCTGTTTCATTATCTTGAACCCTGGATCGCCGGATATCCGGTAAACGCCGGTTTCGGATTTCAGCAACTGATTCAAGATTCTTCTTATATTGAACGTCAAGTCGGACTGGATCTGCAGCTTCCTCTGCTGGAGAATTTTTCCATCATCGCCGCTCTCAGAAAAAGCAGCATCCTTCCCGATTCTTCAGCCAGTTATTCTCTGGCCATTCCCAAGAGTTCCTCTCTCAGCACGAGTATTGGGCTTTCATTTGATTCTCGCGATGATCTCTTGAATCCTCAAAAAGGGCTCTATTATTTTACCAGTTTAGAAACCGGGCGGAAAAGCAATCTTGGACCGCCGGATCTGATCGACCTGTTGTCGATTGAGAAAAAAGTAAATCATAAACGCCTTGTTCTCGATCTTGATTTTTTTATTCCCACGTTCAAACGACAACTGTTGAGCATGTCTTTGCATGGAAGGCAACTCATCAGTTCCGAAAAACGAATTCCCATATCCGATTTATTTCGCCTGGGTGGTACAAAAAGTCTGCGCGGGTATCGAGAAGATCAATTTAGAGGTTCAATCATCGCCTGGATCAATGCAGAATATCGTTATATCATGGGCAGACGATCGCGGGCGTTCACGTTTGTTGATGTCGGATATTATGAAAATAACTATATGAATTCTGCACATGCGCTCAAGATTGGGTATGGTTTTGGAGTGCGACTGGAGACCGGTTTGGGAATCATGGGCATTGATTATGGCCTCGCCTATGGAGAAAAACAGGGAGTCATGAGTGGTCTTTTACACGTCGGGCTGGTCAATGAATTTTAATTGCTTATTTGAATGTTTAAGAGACGATCGATTTGATGCGAAAACTGGCTTTTGAAGAAATTCACAGCAAACGCCCGACAGCGGCTGAAATTGCGGAACAAAGGCGTCATCCCTTCAGTGCGCTGGTCGACAATGTTCGCAGTCTTCACAATGTGGGCTCCATTTTCCGCTCGGCGGATGCGACATTGGTTGAACATCTGTATCTTTGCGGCATCACGGCTAAGCCGCCGCGAGATGAAATCCGCAAAACCAGTTTGGGAGCAGAGGAAACTGTGCCGTGGAGCTATTCCGCCTCTGCCGCGGATGTTCTCGCTGAACTTAAACGCAACGGGGTGCAGATCGTTGCGCTTGAACACACCAATAAAAGCATTGACTTTAATCGGGCACCTTATCATTTTCCTTTATGTGTTGTTCTGGGAAATGAGTATCTGGGAATTCAGGAATCGCTTTTAGATTTTTGCGATATCGCTGTTGAAATTCCCATGTTTGGGATCAAACAATCCTTAAATGTTTCGGTTGCTTTTGGTGTTATGATGTATGAACTGGTCAGACAATGGGAAGATCATAATTTTTAAGAGTGTAAAACGGATGCCGTCAAAATTAATGCAAAAATTTAAAACAGCTCATCCCTACAAAAAACGCGGGATCATCTATATTTCCATCGCCTTTTTGTTCATTGGGTATGAATTGCTCATGGTTAAACCGATGCGGTCTACGGTTCTGCTGTTATGGAGCGGCGTCATCGTCATCTCTCTTTTGGTCATGACCCAACTGAAGGATCCGCGTCATTGAAGAGACTCTATTCACATTTACTGCTCTTTTGCTTTGGCTCTCTTTTGGTCGCTCAGGTTCAGGCAAAGCACTCGATTCCGAATTCTCATTCAGCCGGGATTCAGTCCTTTCACTCTCGGGAGGTCAACGATTCAATCGATATTATACATTATCAAGTCGATTTGCTCGTGGAACCGTCAGTAAAAATGTTGACCGGCAGGGCTTTATTAACGATTGTTTTTCCAATCACTCAATTATCCCAATTTGATCTTGATCTGATCAAGTTGAACGTGACGGCGGTTTCAATCAACGGTAACGGGGTCTCCTTTAAGCAGACCGCCGATAAACTTTATATTTCGAAATTCCTTCCTGCGGACACCATTTTGGCGGCGATCGATTATCAAGGAACACCAACCAATGATGGTTTCGGCGGCTTTTTTTTCACTGATAATTCTGTTTTTACCATTGGACAGGGCATCAATTCTTATCCGCCATCGATGCTGCGCTATTGGATTCCGTCGCATGATGAACCCTGGGATAAAGCTCTTTTGGACCTTCAAATCAATGTTCCTACACCAGCGCAGGCATTCTCGAATGGTGAGCTGGTTTCATTTGCTCAGGAAGGAAATCGTAACATTTTTCATTGGCGCGAAGTTCATCCCATTGCGCCCTATTTAATCGCCTTGGCGATTGGAGAATACAGCACTTTGGACTATCCGTACCGCTCAATCTCCGGTGATTCACTGTCGATTCAGGCTTTAATTTTCCCGCATGATGTTGATAAAGCTAAAAAAGATTTGAAAAATCTCGCGGTCATGATGAACTTTTTTGAAACGGCGTTTTGTCCCTATCCCTTTTCCAATTATCGAATGGTCGAAGCGAATAATCGTGGTGCGATGGAACATCAAACGCTGACCACGTTTTCCAATCAGCTCTTGACCGGAGATAATCAGTATGAATATATTGTTGCACATGAGCTTGCGCATCATTGGTGGGGAAATTATGTCACCTTGGCGGATTGGAAAGATATATGGCTGAACGAGGGCTTTGCAACCTATTCTGAGGCGCTCTATTTCGAATCATTGTATGGCGGGAATTATCTCTCTCTTTATATGGAGCATCTTGCTGAAGCCTATTTTGCGGAGGTGTCGCGTCGAGGCCATTTTACGGTCTATAATCCGGCTTATCTTTGGGGAGCAACAGTATATCAAAAAGGGGCGTGGATTCTGCACATGCTGCGTTGGACCATTGGACAAGATGCCTTTATGCGGACGCTGAGGAACTATGCCGCCCGATATGCTTATGGCAATGTCTTGACCGCAGATTTCATCAGCGTCGCCGAAGAAGAGAGTGGACGTTCGCTCTCCTGGTTTTTCGATCAATGGCTGCATCAGCCCGGATTTCCTGATCTAGATATCTCCTGGAATTTTACGGCCGGCGCGGATAGCGCTTTTGATATGACAATTGACATCGAGCAACGGCAATGGCGCTATTTTCAATTTTCGTTTCCGTTGATGATTGAAATAAAAACAAAAACAACTGTTGTTGTAGATTCGCTTTGGTTGTCCGATCGCTTGAATCATTTTCGGCTGCAGATCACGGAAAAGCCGCTTGAACTCATCATCGACCCGCAGCATGCATTGTTAAAACAATATGATATCGTTGCATCGCCGGGGTCTGCCGCTCTGCTGCCGGACGCATTTGCTCTCGTTCAAAATTATCCCAATCCGTTTCGAAAAGGGGAGCAAACAACTATCATTTTTCAAGCGCCGGAAAAAGATGCTCCTCATTTCGTTGACATCAGCATATACAATATCTTAGGACAAAAGGTTAAAATTTTGTATCATCAGCGTATCGCTTTTGGAATTCAGACTCTTTCCTGGGATGGTTCAGACGACATCGGGGGAATTCTTCCCGCCGGATTGTATTTCATTCGTTTGTCGTCAGAGAATTCCGTCATCAATAATAAAATTCTGTTTGTTCATTGAAAAAGGGTAATCAAGATGAGTGATTTAAGTTTGTCATTAACCGGCAAAGCCGCACTGATCACCGGAGGATCACGCGGTATTGGCCGCGCCATCGCGATTCGTTTGGCGGAAGCCGGCGTCAATGTGGCGATCAATTATCTCCGTCAAAGGACGGCGGCAGATGAAACGGTCAGTTTGATTGAAAGCCATGGCGTGAAAGCGCTCGCCATCCGCGCGAATGTCGGCGAGGCAGAAAATATTCATGACATGGTCAATCAGGTCAAAAACACGTTTGGTCGGTTGGATATTTTGATCAGCAATGCCGCCTCAGGGGTTTTAAAACCGGCTCTTGAATTGACGCCGCGACACTGGCAATGGACGATGAACATCAATGCCGGCACTTTGTTGCCCTTAACTCAGGAATCAGTCCCCCTGATGACCCATGGCGGGGTCATCATTGCTGTTTCGAGTCTGGGTTCTGTTCGTGCGATTCCCAACTATTCGGCGGTGGGTGCATCCAAAGCCGCTTTGGAATCGTTAATTCGACACTTGGCGCTCGAGTTGGCGCCTCATAAAATTCGCGTCAATGCCGTTTCTGCCGGAGTCGTGGATACAGACGCCTTGAAACATTTCCCCAACCGTGATTCCCTATTGGGAGAGTCGAGTAAAAGAACGCCGACGGGGCGGTTGACGACGCCGGAAGATGTTGCCAATGTCGTTTTATATTTGTGCAGCCCATTTGCTGAACAAATCCAGGGACAAACCATTGTTGTTGACGGCGGCTATTCAATCCTGGCATAAATAAAGCCCATAAACCAATACCATTGAGGAACTATGTCTAAAGCGGACACAATCGGATTAATATTATCTTATGGGTATGCCTTTTCTCTCCTATTCTCCATCGAAAAGTTGGGAGAAAAATTGAACTGGCAATCCTTTTTCACCAGGAAACTCATTCACATGGCGGCCGGGATGTGGGTTTGGGCCATTGTTTTCATCTTTGATCATTGGTATATCGGCATCATTCCATTCGCCACATTTATTGTTCTAAATTATTATTTCTACAAAAAAAGGTCGTTTGCGAAAATGGATGAAGAGGATGCCACTCCCGGAACCGTATACTTTGCTGTTTCGATAACGCTGCTGTTCCTTCTTTTCTGGCGCACAAATGGATCGCTCATTCACTTGATTATTGCTTTGGCATCCGTCATGGCGATGACGCTGGGAGATGCCGCGGCAGCTTTATTCGGCTTTTATTACGGTAAACGCCGAGTTCGTCATTTTTCGAGCTCACGTACGCTTGAAGGAACCCTCTCGATGTTCTTGTTCAGTTTTATCGCCATTTTTATCACCATGACGCTGGTACTCAGTTCTTCTCTCAATCAGGACGGCGTTGAGCTATCCCTCTCGCTTCGTGTTTTCAGTTCGCTGGCGGCTGCTGCAGCGGCGGCCATTGCCGAAGCTTTTTCCCCAAAAGGAAGTGATAATCTGACCGTCCCGTTGATCGTAGCCGGGGCTTTATATCTTTTATTATCATAATTTAACAAGCCTGAATTGCATTTAGGATATTTTTTTTATATTTTTCAATTCATTGACAGAAAATGATCAATCTGTAAAGGACACACCATGAATTCTTTTGGCCATTTTGATGATGATAACGGACAATATGTCATAACACGACCGGACACTCCACTTCCGTGGATTAATTACCTGGGAAACCATGAATTTTTCGGCATCATTTCCAATACCGCGGGAGGGTATTGCTTTTATAAAGACGCCCGCATGCGCCGTTTGACGCGTTATCGCTACAACAATGTCCCCATGGATGCGAATGGGCGCTATCTCTATATCAAGGACGGCGACACAATTTGGAATCCGATGTGGAAACCGATGAAAACCCCGCTCGATTATTATGAATGTCGGCACGGTGCCGGAATGACAACCATTCGCGGACATAAGAATGGACTTGGCGTTGAAGTCAATTACTTTATTCCGTTGTCCGAACATGTGGAAATTTGGGATGTGCATTGCCGAAATTTTTCCAACAAGACAAAAACCATTCGCCTCTGGAGTTTCATTGAATGGTGTCTCTGGGATTCCTGGGATGATCAGACCAATTTTCAGAGAAATTTTTCCATAGGTCAGGTGGAAGTCGAAAAGAACACCATTTTTCATAAAACAGAATATCGTGAACGGCGGAACCATTTTGCCTACTTTGCTGCCAGTGAGGACATTTCCGGATTTGACACCAGTCGAGATCAATTCGTCGGCCTGCATAACGGTCTGCATGAACCCGCTGCGGTCAAAGCCGGCGCCTGCAGCAACAGCATCGCCTACGGCTGGGCGCCCATCGCCGGCCATCAAATCGATCTGACTCTTCAACCCGGGGAACATAAGCGTCTCCATTTTCTTCTCGGCTATGCGGAGAATCCCAAGGAAAAGAAATTCATTCAACCTCATGTCATCAACAAGGAACCCTATTACCGTGTGATTGAAAAATATGCATCGCCCAAGCTGATCGATCAGCAGCTGGAGGAATTGAAAAGCTATTGGCGTTCGCTGTTGTCCGGCTATAAGGTGAACACTGAAAATCAGCATGTGAACCGCATGGTCAACATGTGGAACCAGTATCAATGCATGGTGACATTCAACATGTCGCGCTCGGCCTCTCTCTTCGAGTCGGGAATTGGTCGCGGCATGGGATATCGGGACAGCAATCAGGACGTTCTGGGATTTGTTCATATCATTCCTGAAAGAGCGAGAGAGCGGATTTTGGACATTGCGGCAACACAACTTTCTGACGGGACGTGTTATCACCAATATCAACCGCTGACAAAAATCGGCAACGCCAATGCCGGCAGCGGCTTTAATGATGATCCGCTGTGGCTGATTCTTTCGACGGCCGCCTATCTCAAGGAAACGGGCGACGCAACCATACTCGACGAGAAAATCGGCTATGCCGATCTGAAGGAGAAAACAGCGACGCTGCTCGATCACCTGATGATTTCCATCGATTATATTCTGCAGCATCGCGGACCGCACCAGTTGCCGTTGATTGGTCATGCTGACTGGAATGACTGTCTGAATTTAAACTGTTTTTCAGACACTCCGGGCGAAAGCTTTCAATTGGCCGGAGATGCCGAGCATGGCGTCATAGCTGAATCGGTGATGATTGCCGGGCTGTTTTGCGCGGCTTGTGATGAACTGGAAGTTATTTTTAACCATTTGGGAAATGCTCAGCAGGCGTCGTTAATGTCCGCTCATGCAGCGGAGATGCGCCAAATCGTGCTGCAGCACGGCTGGGATGGTCAATGGTTCCTGCGCGCTTTTGATGCTTTGGGCAGAAAAATTGGTTCCACGACAAACGATGAAGGCCGTATTTTTATCGAGAGTCAGGCCTGGTGTATTTTGGGAGCGATCGGTCTTGACAATGGTTACGCGGAACAGGCATTGCGCAGTGTTCATCAATATCTGGCAACTCCCAACGGCATTGTTCTGCAGCAACCGGCGTATCAAACTTATCATCTGCATCTGGGTGAAATCAGTTCTTATCCTCCCGGGTACAAGGAAAACGCCGGCATTTTCACTCATAACAACACCTGGATTCAAATTGCGGAAACCTTGTTGGGACACGGCGATCAGGCCTTTGAATATTATATGAGTATTTGTCCTTCGCAAAAAGAGAGCCAGATTGAAGTGTATCGTGCGGAGCCCTATGTCTACAGTCAAATGACTGCGGGCAAAGACGCCCCGACTCCTGGTGAGGCCAAAAACAGCTGGTTGACCGGCACGGCCTCCTGGTCGTTTGTCTCCATTTCTCAATATATTCTGGGAGTTCGACCGGGACTGACCGGTTTAGTCATTGATCCCTGCATTCCCAAAGCGTGGAAAGAGTACAAGGTCATTCGCAAGTTTCGCGGTAAAGAGTATGAGATCACGATTCAAAATCCAAAAGGGATCAATAAAGGCGTGCATTCGCTGCGGGTGGATGGAAAAATAGTGGTCGGGAATATTGTTCCGTTGGAAAATGGCGGTGATCGTGTGATCGTGAAAGCCATCTTGGGTTGATTATAGAATTAAGACGGTGTGTAAACGCCGCTGGCCTCGTACGCTTAGCAAAGTCCAAGCCTGATTTTATAGAGATGAGCACCCTTGGACTACGCTCAGGGTGCGGTTATTTGATATTGATGTCAAGGTCTCGTTTTTAAACCGGTTGTCAGCGGGCTGTTTCGGTTTCCATTTTTTTGATTTTCAGCCATTGCAGGGCCAAAGCTGTTTTTAAATCCTGCGTGATCGAGTTTTCTTTCTTGGCCCATAGTGCGGCAAATGAAAACTGCCTCACTTCAATGTCTTCTCCTTCTTCTCTCAGTCCGCCATTGGTGATCCGAAAAGTGGTTGAGTTAAAAGGCACCCCATATAAAAACACTCTTTCCGAGGTTCCTCCGGGGCTGACAAAATAGCCGCCGATGAATTCGAGGCTGTTTTCATCAACCTGCAGGTTTATTTCTTCTTTTAATTCCTTGATGATGGAGGCGACAGGCGTTTCCGGAGGCAGGCAGCTTCCGGCCGGAATTTCCCACAACCAATCATTTTGCGGCTCGGACGCATAAACCGGATATCGAAACTGACGTATGAGTATGATTTTATCGTTCGGCAGATCATATACCAGGGCTGCGACGGAATCTCCGCGAAAGCAGTTCTCGCGCACGATGACCTCGCTCATCTCCCCATTGAACAGCTCGTGTTGCAGGCGGCATTTTTCCAGAGTCAGAAATCCCTGATAAATTACCTTTTTTTCATTTATGATGACCTTCATGGCATTATCTTTTCTTCAGCTTTATTTTATAAAAAAGCATTTGCAGAAACACAAAAATTATAAGAGCAGCCAAGCTAATCAGGAGGTTCCCAAACAAGATGAAAAAAGCACCTCCGAGGCTTGCCGATCCAATTGACGAAATCAGCAAAGCCGTGAGATAAAAAACAGACCAGCTCTCGGCAGGATTCATTTTAGCTAAAGTTATACTGTTCCACAGGAAGGCATCAGACAGATGAATGGAATCAAATTGTTGGAAATAGTAATCTTTAATCCTATTCATGGCTGCAGCGCTGATGAACCACATTCCACGTAATCTAATTATTTTTAGTAAATATAAAACTCCCACCAAAAAGAGAGCCAGCAGAAGAATGATCACCAGATGACGAAAGGACTGCATATTGTTCATTTGGAGATTGCTTCTGCTGCCGCCGGTTAAAATCAAAACCACACCATTCAATACAACGCCGACGAAAAGCAGGTAGAAATTGACCATTCGATGCCGATCATCCATCGCCTGCGCCGCTGTTTCGCGTGCATATTGAAATTCAGCGATCAGAATTTTATTCGCAGAAAGTCCTTCCCTTTGATCGATTTCTGTTGTTTCGCTCACCATAACGCCTCCTTTTCCTAAGCTAATCATTTATAGAAAAATTTGCCAGTTAATATTTAGGGGATGAATTCAGCGTCTTAAACTGTTGAATAACCCAACTATTTTTTGTACATTTGTTAAATTTGGAGAGTGCATGAATTCATTCGATTTGGTGATATTCGATCTCGACGGCACGGTTGCGGACACGCTGACGGATGTTCATCTTTCCTTGAATCTCGCGTTGGAACAATTGAACCTGCCGCAGATTTCTGTTGAAACATCAAAAAAAGCGATTGGTCCGGGTCCGCAGGAATTTATAAAACATGTCCTTCCCTCTGATTCCATGCATCGCAGCGATGAATTCCATCGCGTTTTTCGTCCGATCTATCTCTCGCACTGCATCAGGCATGCGCAGCTTTTTGAAGGCATCCGTCAGTTGGTCGATCAGCTCAAAAACGAAAACATTTTGTGTGCATTGGCCACCAATAAAGCCCGTCTCGGAACTCAACCCCTTGCGGACAAGTTTTCCTTTGATTCGCTGTTCAATCTCGTCGTCACCCGTGATGAGGTCGAAAAACCCAAACCATCGCCGGACATGCTCATCAAGGCCGCTGATCTGCTGAGCATCCCAACGAGTCGGGCGTTGATGATAGGCGACACCGATAATGATCTGTACGCCGCGCAGTCCGCCGGTATGAAGTTTTGTTTAGCCCGCTGGGGTTATTCGGACAAAATGGACGAATTGGCCGCCTCATCTGATTTTGTCGCTGCTCATCCCCTGGAAATAATGAATTTCATTAAAATGGATGTTTATGCCGATGTGTGATGCTGTTTATCTGCCTACTTTTGAAGGATGTCTGGTCTGCGGACAACCTCACGTCAATCCGCAGACACTCAATCGCCGTTTTAAAGTGACACCGGAGGGCGTTCAGGTTTCATTTCAAGCCGATATCAGGCAGGCGGGTTATCGCGGCATTGTCCATGGCGGAATCATCACCGCACTGCTTGATGAAACGATCGGCTGGGCTGTTGCGGTCAGCAGTAAAAAATTCTTTGTCACCGGAGAATTAACCGTTCGTTTTGTCCGCCCATTGCCAATCGGATTAACGGTGACTGTATTGGGTCGCTCTCTTGAACACAAGTCCAAGTATTCGATTGGCGAAGGTGAAATCAAGGATGAAAACGGAACCCTTTACGCCAAAGCCTCGGGAAAATTCTTTCACATGCGGCATGATCAAGCCCTTGAGGTGAACAGCTATCTGACTTTTATGGAAAATGATCTCAATATTTTGGCGTCAGTATGATCATCCTTGGAATATCCTGCTTTTATCATGACAGCGCCGCCTGCATTGTGCGCGACGGCGAAATTGCAGCCGCAGCGCAGGAAGAGCGTTTTTCGCGCATCAAACACGATCAGAGCTTTCCGCGGCTGGCGATCCAGGCCTGCCTACGACAGGCGCAAATAACGATTGATCAAGTTGATGTGATCGCTTTTTATGATAAACCCTTTATCAAATTTGAACGCATCCTCGAAACCTATCTCAGCTACGCGCCATCGGGTTTGTCCTCTTTTCTATTATCATTACCACTCTGGCTCAAGAAAAAGCTTTGGATTCCCGATCTGATCCGCAAAGAAAGCGGTTTCGATGGCGACCTTGTTTTTCCCGAACATCACGAATCCCATGCGGCATCAGCGTTCTTCCCTTCTCCATTTCAACAGGCCGCTTTTCTGACCACGGACGGCGTTGGTGAGTGGACCACCACATCCTATGGAATTGGACAGGACAACCGCCTGTCCATCGAAGCGGAAATTCATTTTCCCCATTCTCTGGGACTGTTGTATTCGGCGTTTACGTATTATACGGGATTCAGAGTGAATTCCGGCGAATACAAAGTCATGGGATTGGCGCCTTACGGTGAACCCAAATATGTGCAGACCATCTATGATCATCTTGTTGACTTGAAAGAGGACGGATCTTTCAAGCTCAACATGGACTATTTTAATTATGGGGCTGGTCTCACCATGACCAATTCCCGCTTTCATCGACTTTTCGGCGGGCCGCCGAGAAAACCTGAAACTTTGCTGACTCAGAAAGAAATGGACATTGCCCGCTCCATACAGGAGGTCACTGAAGAAATCATGCTCCGTTGTGCCCGCTTTGTCCATCAGCAGACCGGTCAAAAAAACCTATGTCTGGCAGGCGGTGTTGCCCTGAACTGCGTCGCCAATGGACGAATCCTGCGCGAAGGTCCGTTTGACAACATTTGGATTCAACCCGCTGCGGGAGATGCCGGAGGCGCGCTGGGGGCTGCATTGTTCTGCTGGTATCAAATCAAAAATAATGCCCGTCAGGTGGATGATATTCATGATCTGCAAAAAGCATCTCTTATCGGTCCTGCCTATAGTGATCAAGAGATCAAGCAATTTTTAGATCAGCATCATCTTCCCTATGTCCACTATGCTGATGAAGAACTGATTGATCGTACGGCACAGTTGATTGCCGAAGAAAATGTGGTTGCCTGGTTTCAAGGAAGAATGGAATTTGGACCGCGCGCCTTGGGAAGTCGCTCGATTCTCGGCGATGCCCGTTCGCCATCGATGCAGTCGCGGATGAACCTTAAAATTAAATTTCGCGAGAGTTTTCGTCCGTTTGCTCCTTCAGTATTGGAAGAATATGCAGCAGATTATTTTGAAATTGATGTTCCGAGTCCCTACATGCTGTTGGTAGCCCAAGTTCATAAAGATCATTGTAAACCGATGACGGATGAACAGCAAAAGCTTTGGGGCATCGATAAGCTGAACGTCATCCGCTCTGACGTACCGGCCATCACCCATATTGATTATTCGGCTCGGCTGCAGACGGTCTCAGCAGAGCATGGTCGTTATTATGATCTGCTCAAGTGCTTCCATCAAAAAACCGGTTGTCCGGTCATTATCAATACCTCTTTCAATGTGCGCGGAGAACCCATTGTTGGTTCTCCGGAAGATGCTTATCGTTGTTTCATGAGAACCGAAATGGATTATTTGGTCATCGGAAATTTTATTGTTAATAAGAAGGATCAACCTCCATTGATCGAAAAACAGGACTGGAAAAAAACATATGAACTTGATTAAGGAAATTCATGCGGGAATGTCTGTTCTCACATTGGATCGGCGTTCTCTTCGTTCATTTGCCTGGGTCATGGCGACGGCTTTATTCCTGCTTGCCGCCGGAATCTATTTCTTTGGCGATGTGAGAGAACGCGCTTTCTGGTTTATCGGGGCATCTCTATTTTTCCTGATTTTCGGAGTGTTGTTCCCCACTTTTCTCAAACCCATTTATAAAGTATGGATGTTTCTGGCTCTCACATTGGGTTGGTTGATGTCCAGAGTTTTATTGACGGTCGTTTTCTTTCTTCTTTTTACTCCCATCGCTCTGATCTTTAAGGTTATTTCCAAGGATCCACTGAACCGCAAAATTGAAAAATACAGTTCGAGTTATTGGATAAACCGCACTGACTTTCCTAAAGATAACTCGAGTTACGAAAAGTTGTATTGATTTACTTTTTCTTCATTCCCGATAAGTTGTTCACATCCGTTTGTGTACAAGTCATGATTAACAGGGGAAAAGTTGTCAATATCATGTGGATTTCTTTCTTGCCGGCTGTGTTATCACATTATCTATTCACTTTATATCATAATCCTGTCTTTATCAACTCTTTATTCACATCCTTGTGTGGATAAAGAATGATTCATTTTCATTGTAATTAAACGAGTTGTCCTTTTTTTTTCTTTTAATATTCATTTATCAACATATTCACACGATCTACTAATACTATATCTTTATACTTAATATATTTAATAATATATATATAATAAAAAAATCAATAAAAATCATCTCTCGACAAAACAGATCGATAAAAATTTTTTATAATAAAGTTGATTAACGTGAAAAAAAGAATTATGTTGCTTTGAACAAGCAAATAATCATCTTTGTCATTGATCAATTCTAACTTTTTGGAGAACAAGGGTGCATTGGAAAAGAGTGCTTTTTTGGTTTTTAATAATTCCAATGCCTTTTTTCTTTTTTGCCGCATGCGAGGGGGTTTTAAAGATCATTGACTATGGGGATTATCCGGAACTCTTTATCAATGCCGGAGCGCCTTTTGCGGATTTTAAAAAAGTAAATCCGCAAATTGGAAAAAGATTTTTTGGCCGCCAAACGACGATTCCCACACCTGCGAATGATTTATTTTACCAGAAAAAACCTGCCGATGGTTTTCGAATTTTTGTCCTCGGCGAGTCGACCGCATTGGGATTTCCATACGGCAATCTGCTGATGTTCTCCAGGATTCTGCAGACGCGCCTGCAGGATACTTTTCCCGATCGAACCATAGAAGTCATCAACACCTCTTTGACGGCGATCAACAGCTTTGCACTTTTGAATTTTGTTGATGAAATAATGGCTCAAGAGCCGGATGCCGTCATGATATACTGCGGCCATAACGAGTTCTATGGAGCGCTGGGGGCTGCTTCTTTTGAAGCCGGAGGACTGGCTCGTCCGCTGGTTTTGACTTTATTATGGGTCAACAAAACAAGAACTTTTCAGCTTTATAAAAATGTGTTCAATCATTTGTTTTACCGAAATAAACTTTCTGTCATTTCCGATGGAACTTTGATGGAAAGAATTTCGACCAAACAGATGATTCCTTTGAATAGCCGTATCTATCGGAAAACAGCAGCCTCATTCAAGGCAAACTTGAATGCGATTCTCTCCACCTTCCAGCAAAGGCATGTCCCGGTACTGATCAGCGAATTGGTCAGTAATGTTGGTGATCAGCCTCCCTTTGATGAAAATTATATCAACCATAGTGCTGCACGAGACTTGTATGATCAGGCACAATCTTTTTTGCAGTCAGGAAAAATTGATCAGGCTCAAATCTCATTTTATGCTGCAAAAGATCAGGATCAAATTCGCTTTCGGGCGACCGAGGAATTCAATGATATCATCCATCAAACAGCGAAACAGCATGATGCGTTTGTTGTTCCCATGATCAAATATTTCGAAGATGAATCTGAAAATAAAGTGATTGGAAACAAGCTCATGGCGGACCATCTCCATCCCAACAAAAAGGGATATTTTCTCATGGCGGACGGCTTTTATCGGACGATGGTTGATGTCGAATTGATTCAGCAGAACTGGCAGACGGCGTCATCTCTACCGGCAGAGTTGTATGAAAAAGAATGGCCGTTTACCTCCCTCGACAATACTTTGGCCGATGTGATGATCAAGCAGATCAAGTCAGGTTGGCCTTTTAGCCAAAAAGAGCGTTCTTTCCTCAGCAATTTTCAGCCGCGTATTGCTGAAGAAATATTAGCACTTCAGGTCATCCGCGAAGAGATGGATGTTGCAGCGGCACATCTTCGCCTGGCTGAATATTATGATTCAATTGATCGGAATGAACAGGCTGCAAAAGAATTGGAGGTCATTCCTTTTCTGACGCCTATTGACGCGTATACTCACCTCCGGCGGGCAAAGGCATTTTTAAGATGCGGAAATCAAGAACAAGCACTTGATCATTTGAATAAAAGCCTACAACAAGAGTTCATTCCCCAGGCCGCGCGATTGGCCGGTGAAGTTTTGATGGATAAAGGGGATTATGAAAATGCGGCAAAACTATTTGATCGTGCCGTACAAAGAACACCTCATCATGAAAAACTCGTCATCGATCTCATCACCGTCAATATCAAATTGCAAAATTTTATAAAGGCGCAAGAATTTCTCAATCAATTTAAAAAGAGTCATCCGAATAGCATAATGATCGGCGAACTGGAAAAAATGGTTGTGAATTAAATATTAAATAAAAATGGAGGAAAGGCAGATGAAAAGGTGGTACCAGCTGTTCATCATGATAATCATTTATTATTCTGCGCTGTCCGCGCAAACAACTGGAAAAATATCAGGTACTGTCAAAGATGCTGACTCTGGTGAAGCCCTGGTCGGCGCCAATATCATACTTGTGGGAACGCATCAAGGCGCTGCTACTGATTTACAGGGAGATTACTATATCATCAACATCATCCCCGGCAACTATGCCATTGAAGCGAGAATGATGGGATACGCTCCCATGCGCGTCGAAAATGTTCGCGTATTTGTCAATCGAACTATTGGAATTGATTTCAGCCTCAAGCCCGAGGTCATCGAAGGAGAGGTGGTAACGGTTCAGGCGGAAAAAATGAGTATTAAAAAGGATCAGACCAATTCGATACGCAACATTTCGTCTGAAGACATTTCAATTCTGCCTGCAGAAAGCGTATACGAGGTTGTGGCCATGCAGCCGGGCGTCGTCGGCAACCATTTTCGCGGCGGACGAAGCAATGAAGTGACCTATCTCATCGACGGCGTCAGCGTTACGGATGCCTTTTCCCATGAACAGACCACCTCGAACGTCAATCCGGAGGTTGTTGAGGATGTAGAGGTGATCACGGGAACCTTTAACGCAGAATATGGCGATGCCATGAGCGGCGTGGTCAACGTGGTGACAAAAGAGGGTGGAAACTCAATTAAAGGGAACATATCTCTGCAATATGGAAATTATCTGACTCCTCATGATAATGTTTATATCGGACTGAAAGCGGGCGAATTCAATCGGATCAGCGATTTAAAAGCGTCCATTGTCGGTCCATTGTGGAAAAGTAAACTCTTTTATGTGGTCAATGTCCGGATGAATCAAGATGATGGTTATCTTAATGGTATACGCTATTTTAATGTCACAGATTACAGCGATTTCACCCCCAGAGATGTTGAAAACTGGCACGTCGAAAGTTCCGGTGATAGTTCCATCACTGATATGAGCTGGAATGAAAATATTTCCGCCTTTGCCAAATTGACTTTCAAACCCACCAATAATCTGAAATTGGCCTTATCAGGCACGTGGAACAGTGGTGAAGGGAAAAGCTACAGCCATGCTTATCGATTCAATCCGACGGGTGTTCCTGCATGGCATAATGAAACGCAACTGGCCATTCTCAATATCAATTATCTCCTCTCAAAAGCGGCTTTTATCGATGCCAAAATATCCTATTCCGATTATTGGACCGGCTATTATCTTTATGAAAACCCTTTAGAAGCGGCCTATGTTCATGATGAATATCATCGTAATAACGGACCCTGGTTTTATACCGGCGGCCAGGATAAATCACATTCGAATCGCACCGAAAAAAAATTGTCGGGAAAAGTTGATTTAACCTGGCAGGTGAGCAAACAACACAGCATAAAAACAGGCTTTGATATCAATCAAATTGAACTGTCGCAAAAAGCCTATACCATTCGCAATGCTTTCGAAGGATCAGGAATTGAAAATGAATACATAGAAACTCCGGATGGTAAAAGAATTTATCCCAATTATCGCCCGATTATTCATTCAAATGAAAGCATTCACACGGATGAATATCAGGTTGAGCCCATTCATGGCGCCTATTTTATACAGGACAAGATGGAATTCAATATGATGGTCGTCAATGTTGGGGTTCGCTTTGACTATTTTGATCCGCAGACAATCTATCCTTCCAATTATCGCAATCCCGCGAATCAGGACTATTATGTTGAGAGCGAAAGGATGAGCATCTATCCTGAGGCAGATTCCAAATATCAAGTGTCTCCGCGGTTGGGCCTGTCTTATGATCTGGGGGGATCGGCCCTTTTGCGATTTGCCTATGGCCATTTTTTGCAGCTGCCTCCCTTGAACTATTATTATCAAAATTCCACCTTTCGCATCGCCGCATCCGATTTTTCCACGACCACTGGAAATGCCCAGCTTCAACCACAAAAAACAATTCAATACGAAGTAGGTCTTTATCAGCAGTTGAGCCGCAGCATGAGCCTTGAGGTTGCCGTTTGGTATAAGGACATTTATGATTTGGTGACCGCCTCTGTTTTTACAACCTATAATCAGCGCAGGTATGGTGTTTTCACCAATAAAGAATATGGCAATGCCAGAGGATTGGAATTAAAATACGAATTTAGGCAGGATTTCATCTCGGCCGGGGTTAACTATACTCTCGCATTCACTCGTGGTATAGCCGATAATCCATATTCGTCCTTCACGCGAGCCGGATCTGAAATGGATCCGGTGAACAAACTGATTCCGATGAACTGGGATCAACGGCATACTTTGAATCTCTATGGTGGTTATAACACTCCACGATGGGGAAGTACGCTGCTGTGTTATATTGATTCCGGACAACCATATACGTGGAATCCCATTCCTCAAAGCCCTTTATCGGCCATCAATTTGTTTCCCAATAACGAATATCGTCCATTACAATTCAGTGTCGATATTAATGCTTATTACCAGATTGCCAAAATTTACGGTATGAACCTCAGGCTGACGCTGCTGGTCTATAATCTTTTTGACCGGCTTAATGAAGAATGGGTTAACTCACAAACCGGCCGCGCCTATACCGCCGTCGTCCAGGAAACTGATATACTGGGCCATCGAAGTTCGTTTTCCACCTATGAAGACGTTTATCAAAATCCGGCCATGTACAGTTCACCCAGAATGGTAAAATGTGGTCTTAACATTTCTTTTTAATTTTTGATAGGAGTGAAGGGCATGAAATCATTTATTATACGATTCTTTATTATTTCCCTTGCAGTCGTATCTCTGTCTTTGAATGGTCAAAGCCGCCTATATGAAGGACCTGATGATCCGGCGGGAGATCCGGCTGCGGAGCGGGAGACGCTCATGGATGGCAACCGATGGCAACTCTATGTGAATTCCGGTGGATTTACCGGACATTGGGGTTATTTGGACGGTTCAAAATGGCCGAGAAATTCCCAACAAGGCATCGATATGTATGATGGTCTGTCGGTCATTCTCGGCGGCAAGGTTTTTGTCGAGAACGATTCAATTCCGGTGACAGATGAAATGATGATCTCATCGAGAATTGATCTGGACTCGCTGTTGATCGTAGAAGCGGACAGCCGATCCGAGACGGCGCCTGATGGTACAATCAGCTGGGCGTTGACTCCGGTATTCGGTTATTTTAATGAACTGGCTGAAAGCCCGGCAATGAGCGTGGATCCGAATAGTTGGCCGCCAATGGGCTGGCCAAGCCGAGGAGATCAACTGAAATGGCCGGGAGAATGGAATGGCCGTTTTGGGCGCGGGGTGATGTATGCCCAACTGGAAACTTATTTTGTGCTGAACGATGCTCAGGATCAGGAGTGGCTGCAGCCGGAAAAGGAAATCAAATATTTTCCGCGAAGAACGTATGACGGATCAGGACAAATCGTCAAAAATGTGAAAATCGGCGACAAAAGACCCACGGTCACCACCCAGAAGGGATTGCCTTGGGGAGGTCTCGGTTTGCGGGTCGAAGTCAGAGGATATCAATGGGATAATCCGCAGACGCGAGATGCTGTTTTTTGGGAATACAACATTGCCAATATTTCCGAGTATGATCTTCCCAGTATGGTTTTTGGATATATGATGGATTTGGGGATTGGTCATTACATCAAAACCAGCGACGGCGAAGATGATGTCGGCAGTTTCAATGATGAGCTTGACCTGTCGTTTTGCTGGGACACCAATGGAACTGGAAACTTTAACTATCCGGCGGGAACCCTTGGATTTGCATTTCTCGAGAGTCCCGGCGTTCAAAATGATTTGAAGGATAATGACGATGACGGTATAACCGATGAAAAACGCGACAACTTTGCGGCGACGCTGATCGGCCCGGCAGACGGCATCACTGATATGAACAAGTTTCTCAGTTTTTACGATGTCAAAAGCGTCGACGATTTGAAAACGCATTGGGATGCTGATGAAGATCAGGATTGGAAAGATGGTGATGATAAAAACGGCAACGGCATTTATGATTCGGGTGAGAATCCCGGTGATGACATCGGATTGGACGGAGTTGCACCCGGAGATTTGAATTACAACAGTCCCGATGCCGATGGAACCGAGTGCAATCATCGTCCTGATATGCTGGAAGGACTGGGTGCTGAACCCAACTTTGGTTTGACCGATGTTTCTGAATCCGACATGTTGGGATTGCAGTCTTTTCATCTTTTTCAGCATCCTCAAGGTGGTCCTCCGTCGCCGGCACATGATAAAGAATGCTACAATGTACTGACCGATAAAATACTGGATGATTATTACGACAAGCCCAATAACCTTTACCAGGCTTTTGGAACGGGTCCGTTCCGATTGGATAAAGGCCGCACCGAGCGCATTTCCATGGCGACGATTGCGGCATTTGAAGATTTGGCAATATTGACCAAGGAAAAACGGGCGCCGCTGATCTTTGATCGCAAAAAAGTGGTGCAGATCATTTATGAGAGCGATTATCGTTTCGCGCGGCCGCCGGAGATGCCCACCCTTAAAGCCGTTGCCGCGGACGGCAAAGTCATTCTGACGTGGGATGATCGCGCCGATCGCTTGACCCGGGAACCGTTAGCCGGCGGAGCAAATGATTTTGAAGGTTATAGACTCTATCGTTCCACCGAACGCTTTTTCGAAGATGCTCTGCAACTGCGGGATGGATTCGGAAATCCGGCAGGACTTAAACCAATTCAGCAGTGGGATCTCAAAAATGACTATTTCGGCTTTACTGATTTTGCGCTGGTCGAGGGTGAAGGCGTCTTTCTCGGCAACAACACCGGCGTTCAACATTATTATATCGATACGGATGTGCAGAATGGCAAAACCTATTACTATTATTTGGCTGCGTATGACCACGGCATGCGGGAGAAAAACATCGCACCGGCTGAAAATGTCCCCACCCTGGTGGTTGATGAATCAGAAAGCATCATCTTCATGAGCCCGAACGTTCAGGTTGCAACGCCCAAGCCGGTTGCCGCCGGATTTTCAGCAACCAATGTACAGACACTGCACGACAACGCCCTGATCAGTGGTCCGGCCGAGCTCTTTTCGCTGTCCATTGTCGATCCCACAGCGTTGAAACAAAATCACATCTATAAAGTGGTATTTGACGAAGACACCGTGAAAACGTTCGGCAAAAAGCCGGAGCAAACGCTGTGGGGACACTATTTTGTCAATAGTGGTTATCGTATCTATGATGAAACCGAAGATTCGCTGCTTTTTTATGAAAACACAAGCAAATTTATCAAGAATCATATTGTCACTTATGCCACCGCAGGTCCCAATTATGGCGATCTGATCACCTGGAAATTATTGGCAACGGATATGACGATCGAAAGCGATATTTTTGATGGTCTGCAGGCGTCATTCACCATACCGTTGGGAGAAACGGGATTAGCCTATTGGGATTCACTCAACAGCGGCTGGTTCACCGGCGGCGGCAATATGAATATAACCGTCTATAAGGAGAACCTTCAGGCGTTTCCCTATATTTTTGATCTCATTTTCACTGATGAAAGTGAGCTTTACACCTCACGGCTCGATCAGCGCAGCCGCGTAAATACCGGCACCGGCGTTTCTCTCAAAGTCGGTCAATATCTCCTCGGCCAGTCTTTTCCTTTTTATGTCGAAGATAAACTTCATCTTGACGATCAGGGTGATTTTCTCAAGCTCGATCTCGTAGCTATTGACATGAACGGCAACAGCCAATTTGATATGGCGGAGGACGAAATATTTGCCGCCTATCTCGACACGGATACAGCACGAGCCAGAAAAGTCTGGCAATACTCTCTGTTCAGTATTAATTTTCTCGGTTCATTGGAAGGTGAATTGCCTTCCCCGGGCTCAGTGTATCGTGTTTCATGCGTGACACCGTTCACCTTGACGGATACGCTCCGTTTCCAAGTACCTCATTATTCTATCTCTGAAGGTCCAATGGCTGATGAGGATATGGATAAAATCAAAGTGGTGCCCAATCCCTATGTTGTCACCAATACGTTGGAACCCGCTGTCCGTAACAATCAACTCAATCAGCGGCGACGGATCATGTTCACCCATATTCCGTCGCAATGCACCATCAAAATATTCACCATGAGCGGTTATTTGATCGACATCATCGAGGTGGATAATTTTCAGGATAATGGAATGGCCTATTGGGATTTATTGACCAAAGAGGATTTGGAAATTGCGGCCGGTGTTTATCTTTATCATATCAAGTCATGGTCAACGGGAAAAGAAAAAACCGGCAAGTTTGCGGTGATTAAATAAGGGAGAAAAGCGATGAAAATATATAGTGTTTTGTTCATATTGGTGCTCCTTTCAACAGCCGTCAGAACGCAATCGCCGATACGGGTGGGCACCACGACGGCCGAGTTCTTGGGCATCGGCTATGGACCGGCGGCCAGCGGAGTCGGCGATGCGTATGTGAGTTTGGCCCAGGATGTCTCTTCCATCTACTGGAATCCGGCCGGTTTGTCCTTCATGGAAATGAATCAGGTGATGTTCACATTTCAGCCCTGGATTGTGGATATCAGCACCTATTTCTCGGGGGCAGCGCTTGTCTTGCCGCGTATTGGAACCATCGGCATCGGATTTATCGGCGTCAATTATGGCGAAATGGAGGTGACAACGGTTGATATGCAGCAGGGAACCGGTGAATATTTTAACGCCGGAGACTATGCGGTCTCTTTATCTTATGCAAGAAAACTGGCGCAGTGGTTTGGATTCGGCGCCTCGGTGAAATATATTCGTTCAACCATTTGGCACACCAGCGCCAACGCGCTGGCGCTGGATCTCGGGGTGATGATTCAAACTCCCTTCTTTTCGGTGACCGGGGAGAACGAGAATGGACTCCGCATCGGCATGAATTTGTCCAATTATGGCAGTCGAATGTCCTTTTCCGGAATCGATTTGCTTGGTTCTGTGGACATTTCTCCTGATGAAGCCGGCAATTACAAAGATGTGAAGGTATATTATGCAACAGACGCCTGGGAATT
>RPQV01000002.1 GCA_003818595.1 Calditrichota bacterium | reverse complement strand
ATTGAGATTACCGGCCAACTGATAGGAATCATTAACACTGCCCGATGAACTGTAACGGGAGGGCATCGTCACTCCATGAACACACTCTGCTCCTAAAGCATCTGCGGCGAGAGCTGCTACTAACGCAGAATCAATGCCTCCGCTAAGCCCTAATATGATATGCTGAAAACCATTTTTCAATACATAATCACGCAGCCCCAAAATAAGAGCACTGTAGATTTCTTCTTCCTCGGAGATCATGAGATTGAAAGTGCGCGGTTTCAATTCGCAGGTTTGTTGCGGGGTTGACCGGGCGAGGGTAATCGAGCGGCATGCTGGAAAAGGTGATTTAAATCGTCTGGTTTGTTCTAAATAGGCGGGATTTTTCCGTGTTTCAATGACTGAAGAAAAATCGATGTCGAGTGCGATCAAGTCTTCATCGAATCTTGAGGCCATGACGATAATTTCGCCTTCAGGATTAACGATCATACTTGAACCATCAAAAACTAATTCATCTTGTCCTCCGACAAGGTTGGCGTAAACCACAAAGGCTCGACAAAAACGGGAGCGCTCATTTAAAAGACTGATACGTTCCTTCACCTTGCCTGCAGCATAGGGTGAAGCGGATAGATTAAGCAGTACTTCAGCTCCGCCTTGAATCGCCTCGGTTTCAGTAACACTGCCTTCAATCCAAATATCTTCGCAAATGCTGATACCGACTTTGCATCCTTCTATGTCTAGTATTAAAGGCGTTTTTCCGGATTCGAAATATCGTTCTTCATCAAATACACTATAGTTGGGAAGTTGGATTTTGTGATAGGTCGTGACTAACGCTTTGTTTTGAACCACAGCAGCCGCGTTATACAGGATTCGGTCTCCATCAACAAATCCAACGACGCTAATGATGTCATTCGAATAATTGATAATTTCATCCAATACCTGTCGTTGATCTATAATAAACTGTCGTCTGCTGACCAGATCTTCCGGCGGGTATCCTGTGATGCACAACTCCGGGAAAGCAACCAGGTCACATCCATAAGCTTTTGCCTGCAGCATTCCGGCGATGATCTTATCGCGATTTTTCGCCAGACCCCCGACAACAGCATTCATCTGGACGACTGCAATGCGTAGCTGTTTCGACATAATCATTTCCTAAAGATATTCATTGATGGCAAATTAGTATTTTTTTATGGTAAATTAAACTGATATTTTGTCTGCGAAGTCGTTATTTATAGCGTAATTTAGCTCGTCTTTGTCAAACAATTCGTTGACTTTTAATGCCCGACTTTGTAAATTTTTAGATTATGGGGTTGGCAAACATAGGGTCACGACAGACCGTTTTTGAACTACCGATGGGAAGATAAGATATGAAAACTTGGTTGGTCACCGGCGGCGCCGGATTTATAGGCAGTAATTTTATTCATTTTTTATTTGAAAAATATGGAGACACAATTCGAGTCGTCAATCTCGATAAATTAACCTACGCGGGTAATTTAGAAAACCTGGCGGATATCGTTCGTCAGCCGAATTATGAATTTATTCAAGGTGACATTTGCGATGCAGCCTTGGTCAATTCATTAATGCCAAAGGTTGACATTGTTGTTAATTTTGCCGCAGAAAGTCACGTTGACAGATCGATTGGCGCTCCAGATGATTTTATTAAGACCGATATTTATGGCGCCTTTGTGCTTCTTGAAGCGGCGCGGATGCACGGTGTTGAGAAATTCATCCAAATTAGCACGGATGAAGTTTACGGCAGCATCCTTGATGGATCATTCAAGGAAACGGACATACTGGAGCCTTCGAGCCCCTATTCCGCCTCAAAAGCCGGTGCAGATCGGCTGGCATTTTCCTATTATGTGACCTACAAATTGCCGGTCATCATTACCCGTTGTTCCAATAATTATGGACCTTATCAATATCCTGAAAAGCTGATTCCTCTTTTTGTTACCAATGCGCTTGAAAACAAGGCGCTGCCGATTTATGGAGATGGAAGGAACATTCGTGATTGGATTTATGTAAAAGATCATTGTGATGCAGTTGATTTCCTTTTTCATCATGGCCAAAATGGGCAGGTTTATAATATCGGCGGCGGAAATGAGAGAATGAATATCGAAATCACTGACCTGATATTAAAGCACTTGAATAAACCAGATTCTTTGAAAACCTATGTTCCGGATCGCCTTGGACATGATCGAAGGTATTCAGTCGACACTCAGAAAATTCGTCAATTGGGCTGGAAGCCAAAACATACCTTTGAGCAAGCGATGGCGCAGACTCTCAAGTGGTATATGGAAAACAAACGCTGGTGGGAAAAATTGAAGACAGGCGAATACTTGGAATTCTATAAACAAAATTATAAAAAGGAATTATAGCGGGAGCCGCGTTATTCTCTTTCAGAAAGCAGAATATGATAAAAATTGCCAATGTTGTTGGAGCGAGACCCAATTTTATGAAAATTGCTCCAATTCATCGACGAATGCAACAATCCCCCAAAATCTCTCCCATCCTCATTCACACAGGTCAGCATTATGATCAAAAAATGTCATCTGCATTTTTTGATGACTTGGGAATGCCAGAGCCGGACATTTTTTTAGGCGTCGGATCAGGCAGTCACGCCGAACAAACCGCCTCTGTTTTGCTCAAGATGGAGCAATTCTTACTGCAGCACAAAGTTGACCTGCTGATCGTGGTTGGAGATGTAAATTCAACATTAGCCGCCTCTCTTGCGGCAGTTAAACTCTCCATCCCGGTAGCTCACGTAGAAGCGGGACTACGCAGCTTTGATCGAAGTATGCCGGAAGAAATCAACCGCATTTTAACGGACAAGATTGCTGATTTTCTTTTTGTGACTGAACAGAGCGGGCTCGACAACTTGCGTAGAGAGGGGGTGGCTGATAATAAAGTATTCCTGGTCGGGAATGTCATGATCGATTCATTGCTCGACCATCTCGCCAAAGCGGAAAAGCTTGCACTGTGGGAAGAATACAAATTGAAACCCCAAAATTATGTTTTGATGACTTTACATCGACCTTCCAATGTCGACAATGCACAAAACTTATCTCTTATTTTTTCAGCGCTGGAGCAGATTCAAAGCGAAATGCCGGTTGTTTTTCCCATGCACCCGCGCACCCGTAAAATGCTGAACGTTTTTGGGTTGGAGAATCGGCTCCATCAAATGACAAATATAATCGTCGTTGAACCCCTTGGTTATTTACCTTTTTTATGTCTCATGAGCCGTGCCGGCATCGTCTTGACTGATTCGGGCGGAATTCAAGAAGAGACCACGTTTTTAAAAATTCCCTGCCTGACCATGAGAGAGAATACAGAAAGGCCAGTCACGATAACTTTAGGCACTAACCGGCTTGTTGGAATGAATCCTGATGAAATACTCCATGGTTTTCAGGTCGCCCGTAATGGTTCTCTGAAAAATTCTCAGATTCCTCCTTTTTGGGACGGCATTGCTTCGCAACGAATAGTTCAAATCATAGAAACCATCGCATAATATTCTGGAGTCGTGGAATGCGAAAAAATGTACTACTGCTTTTGCTTTTGTTTATAGGCGTCGGATCGAGCCAGGATGCAATCAAATTGGGAGGTCTGCAGGATTTGCAGAACAAAGTATCTAAAAAGAGTGCTCAGCTTCAAGTCCCCGAGTCGCCGGAGTTGGATGGTGCGCTTGACGAAAAAAGTTATCGAGTCGGTCCTGGTGATGTTGTCAGTGTTATCGTTGGTGAAGATTTCGCCAGTGAACAGCAAGTCATGGTTTCACCGGAAGGCTTGTTGGTTTTACCTGTTGGCGGATCGATTGATGTTAACGGACTTACTCTGGCTGAAATGAAGGATCAGGTGAGAAGAGTGCTCGCCGGCAAGTATTTTTCTCAGGATATCTACATCTCCCTGGTCAGACTTCGAATCTTCCGCGTCACCGTCAATGGGGCAGTTTATTATCCAGGCTTTGTATCCGTAAATGCCATGAATCGGGTTTCCGATGCGCTCGTATTGGCAGGCGGCGTTATTCTTCCAGCATCGCTTCCCCAAGAGGAAGATCCTCGAGAAAAATTGCCGGGTACGCGCAAACCGCAACCGGAAGAAACGCTGACAGCTGAAGAATTGGAAGAATTGGGACGTCAAGTCGGTTCGAAAAGAAACGTTATCATCAAACGCAAAAATGGCGAGCCGCTGCGTGCTGATATTCTCAAGTATGAAGTATCGGGTGATTTGGATTCCAACCCTTATTTACTGGATGGGGACGTCATCATTGTTGAATCAGTTCAGGAAGATATGGCACAAGTATCCATCTATGGCTCAGTCCGATCGCCGGGTGATTTTGAATTTGTTTCCGGGGATTGCATTCATGATCTGTTGGTGTTGTCACAAGGTTTTCGTCTGGATGCGGATTCAAGCCGAATGGAACTTGTTCGTTTTCAGTCTGACGGCCGTCAAGTTGAGGTAATAGAAATTTCCATCGATTGGAACGATGAAAGCAGTGTGAAAGCGGCAATGTCGACAAAATTGAGAGCTGATGACCGATTGTTTGTCCGTCCAATTTCTAATTTTCATCAAAAACGAACCGTCGAAGTCAAAGGCGAAGTTCGCTATCCGGGAAAATATGCATTGTCGAAAAATGCCACTAAACTTTCGGATATTATTCAGGCAGCCGGAGGCTTTACTCATGAAGCGATGCTGAATGGTGCATATATTGTTAGAAATGGTCCTGAAAAAGAAGATCGAGAATTTGATCGACTCGATTTGATGCTTGTCAACGAGATGGATGATCAAGAAAAAGCTTATTATCGGGCGAGGGCACGCGAAATAAAAGGCCTGATTTCAGTCAATTTCACCGCCCTTTTTAGTGAGGGTAAAACAGAACATGATATTTCATTGATTGACCAAGATGAAATCATTATACCGGCTAAAGAATATACAGTCAATGTGATCGGCCAAGTTAAAAATCCTGGAATAGTTACTTATGAGAGCGATCGAAAATTCGACTATTATTTAGGTAAAGCCGGCGGTTTCAGCACTGACGCGTGGAGAAAAAAAGTTCGCATAGTCAAAGCCGGTGGTGGAGAAATTCTGGCCACATCAGAAACCACTGTCGAAATGGGAGACACAATTGTGGTTCCGCAGAAAGTGGAAAAGGATTTCTGGGAGGCATTTAGAGATTATGCCTATATCACAACCCAAATAGGCACGATCATCATGGTTATCGCGCAGATTAATTATTGGAGCTCGTTGCAGAAGAGATAATTTGGATCTGATCAGAGGTTTTATCAAATTTCAGGCATTCCCTGCGTCGCGCAGAGGCTGCAAAGCATTAAATTGACTTTTCGCGTCATTATGCGAAATGAAATATATAAAAGGGCCTTCCAACGCACCGAGAAACAAACAAGTCAAAATTTAAGCCCTATTGCAGCCCGTGCATTGTGTGAGCTCTTGCAATGGTGACCACTGAAACGCGCCCAAGGCCTCATCCCGATGTCATGGGCCGGTCTTTTGAAATTGAGATGGACTTTTTATACAACTCCGACATAAATCTATGCCAGGAGAGGGATGATTCTTTCCTGTATTGCCCCCGTCACTTCCACCTTGCCGTCATCCGTGACAAAAACGTCAATCTCGCTGCGGAAACCGATTTTTCGCTCCGGCAAATAGATGCCCGGTTCAATCGAAAAACAGGTTCCGGGGAGAATTTGCCGTTCATCCTTGGTTTCGAGGTTGTCGATATGAACTCCATTGCCGTGTACTTCCTCACCGATATTGTGTCCGGTACGATGAGTAAACGCGTCTCCATATCCGGCTTGCGAAACGACATTGCGGCAAGCATCATCAACCTGCCAACCATATAGCGCTTTGCCTGCGCTGAAGCTTTCGCGGACAGTCGTCAATGCAGTGTTTCGCGCGGAAACCAAAACCTGAAAGATGGTTTCCAGTTCGAAGGGGACACTTTTGCCCAGAAAAGCCATCCAGGTAATATCATAATAAATACTTCCGGATATATTTTTTTTTGCCCAAAGATCCAGCAGCAACAGATCACCCTCTTTAATGTGAAAGCTGTTCTCTGACGTCGGTTCGAAATGAGGGTCCGCTGCATGCTCATTCACTGCGACGATGGGTCCATCTTCCCAGTGCAGATCGTTTTTATGCATAAGATCATGCATCCAGGATTGAATTTCCACTTCTTTGGGTCGTTCTCCATTCTTGACTCTGCGGACAACATGACGAAAAGTTTCATCTTTGACCATCTGCAGAATTCGGCCTGCTTCCTGATGACTGCGCCAATCTTCCATGGACAGATGTGCTTCAAAACGACCAACTAAATCTGCACTCGAAACCACGTCAACGCCGAAGCTTCTGATGAGTTCGATAGTACCGGCGTCCACGATGGATACATAAGGAATAGCATTCTGGGGAGAATATTGCATGGCGATTTGTCGGCACTCTTTCAAGATAGTCTGCAGTAATTGTTGCTGTTGTTGCCAGGAAAGATAAATCATTCTTTCGCCTGGCAGATGATCGCAGCGCCATGGTTCGATGCGATGCACCAGCTTTTTCGGTTCGCCTTGTGACGGAATAAAATAGTACCAGCGTCTGGAAGCAAAACGAGAAGTGTCCATGTTCAGAACACGAGCGGCGATGGGATCGCGATTATGAAAATCATAAAATAACCAACCGTCCAGCTTTTTATCTCGTAATTCCGCCTGAATGGCATTTAATTCCATGAAAGCCTCCAATATTTTTGCATTATGAAGATGGTGAGTTGGAACGGATGAGCCTTCTCAGCATGTGTGAAATGCTTTCCAGTGTTTCCATAAGCGTCTCATAGTTTTTCAGCATTCCCAAATCATTCGCCAATAATAACAAGTATTCGAGCTCTTCAAGACTGTTCAGAGCCGTCCGATAATAATGGAGTTTGGCGTTTTTACTTCGTTTGTTAAAACCGACAGCAATGTTTGAGGGGATAGTTGTGCACACGTCCCGAATTTTTGTTGCCAGTGTATCAAACTCTTTCTTTGAAAGCCTGGATTTAAAGAGCTCCAACGAAAGTTCGTGACTTTTTTGCCAGACAATAAGATCACGATAGGTTTCAACTTTGGTGGTCACCATGTTTTTGCCTTTCATTTTGGTTTGGAAGAATCAATCAAGACCCTCTGGTTTTCCACTGTATACGGGTTGTTGTTAAGGGTGAAATTGGTTGGTGACATAGGTCTATATAAAATAAAAATTTCCTCGCGCAAACGCAAATGATTTCAAAATGTTAGAAATTGATTTTCATGCCAATCTTGCCCAGGATCATTGCGGTGAGAGTGAAGAGAATTGAACGGAAAATCAACTGTTGGAGCAGGCAGAGTGCACGAGTTTGTTTTGATAAGTGGAGAAATAGTTGTAAATTCATCTGATAATATAAAAATGGATAAGGGAAAATGATGAAAAAGCGAGTGGGAGTCATCGGCGTCGGCAAATTGGGCAATTTTCATTGTAATGCATTATCTCGACTATCCGAGGCTGAGCTGATCGGCATATATGACAGTGATCTTGCCAGGAAAAAAGAGTTGGCGCAACAGTACCATTGCATTCCATTTGAGAGCGAAGAGGAATTGATTGCCAAAGTGGATATCGTAGGAGTGATTGTGCCCACCAGCCATCATTTCAAGGTGGTGAAGGCAGCACTGGATGCACGCAAACCTGTTTTTGTTGAAAAACCAATTACTTCGACATTAGAAGAGGCCAAAGAAATCGTCGAGTTGTCGCAAGCGATAAATGTTCCTGTCCAAGTTGGACATATAGAACGATTTAATCCGGCAATCAGAGCACTCGATGGATATGAGCTTAATCCCTTGTTTATCGAATCACATCGGTTGGCGCCGTTCGATCCGAGAGGAACTGATGTCGCTGTGATTCTGGATTTAATGATTCATGATATCGATATCATATTGAGTCTCATCAATGCTCCGGTTAGTCAAATTCATGCCAATGGCGTAGCCATTGTTTCGGACGAAGCGGACATTGCTAATGCGCGAATCGAATTTACCAATGGCTGCGTCGCCAACGTCACGGCCAGCCGAATTTCACAACGGAAAATGCGCAAGATGCGGATTTTCCAAAGAGATGCTTATATTTCAATTGATTTTTTATTGAGGTTGACGGAAATATTCCGGCTGACAGATAGTCATGACGAATCATCGGCAGCTATCAATCTGGGGCAGATTGAAAAAGGCAAACATCAAAAAAACATCCTTTATGAAAAACCGCCTGTTCCGGAGCAGGATGCGATGCAAGCAGAGTGGCAAAGCTTTTTCAAAGCGATTGATTCGCATCAATGTCCGCTGGTGACTGCGCAGGACGGATATGAAGCCCTCAAGATTGCCATGCAGATACGGGAAAAAATAGCGGCCGGTGCTGTTGCGCAAGGATAGTATGGCCGGGGTAAAAAAAATATTGATTATCGCCGGAGAGGCTTCGGGTGACCTTCATGGCGGGCGTCTGGTGGAAGAATTGAAAAGGCGGGCGCCTGAACTCGAAGTTTTTGGAATTGGCGGTGATCGCATGCAACATGGTGGCGTAGAACTGCTTTATCATGTGAAAGATTTGGCCTTTATCGGGTTTGGTGAGATCATCAGACATTTGGCTGACTTTAGAAAAATGTTTTACCAGATGGTAAAAATTGCACTTCTTCGACAACCTGATCTTGTGGTTCTGATTGATTATCCCGGCTTTAACTTGAGATTTGCTCGAAAATTGAAAGCCCTGGGTTTTCCCATTTTTTACTACATTGCCCCACAAGTATGGGCTTGGCATGTCAGTCGAGCCCAAAAAATGGCCTCCTTTATTGATCGGATTGCGGTCATCTTTCCTTTTGAAGTTAATTTTTTTACCCATTATGGTATTGACGCCAGGTTTGTCGGCCATCCATTAATGGATGGTTTAGAAATTAAACTTACGCCAGAGGATTTTTACCATCAATATGATTTAATTCCTGATCAACCAGTTTTAGGTTTGTTCCCGGGTAGTCGGCGGCAGGAGATTGAGCATCTTTTACCGATAATGCTCAGAACATCTGATTTATTGATTCATAAATACCCTCACCTGCAGATCGCGGTCAGTCAGGCAGAGACTATTGATAGAAAACAGCTTGATATGATGATTGGGGAACGCCGGTTTTGTGTGGTGCCGGAACATACCTATGAATTGCTCAAATATTCAACTGCAGCGATTGTCAAATCGGGTACCTCCACTCTGGAAGCCGCCTGTTTCCAAACGCCCTTTTGCATGGTTTACAAGGTTTCAGGATTATCCTACTGGATTGGTAAGCAGGTGATAAAAGTTCCGCACATCGGTTTGGTTAATATTGTCGCAGGACGGGAAATTGTGCGGGAGTATATTCAAGATTCAATGAATCCGATGTTTCTGGCTGAAGAAATGACTCGTTGTTTGTTTGATAAAAGGTTCAGAGAGGAAATGAAAGAAAATCTGGGGAGTGTTCGGGCATTACTGGGTGAACCAGGCGCCGGGGCGCGAACGGCTGAAATGATTTTAGAGATGATTTAACTGATTATTCCTATGAATAAGAAACAGTTAAAAAAGGTGGTGCAATATATTGCTCTCAAGACAGCCTGGTTGTTGATTCTGTTGCTGGGTAAAACAGCTCGTATCACCGTCAAGAATGGTCGATTTTTACGACAGGCATACGCTTCAAAGGCACCTATTTTGTTTCTTGCCTGGCATGGTCGAATGTTACTTCCTGTCTACATCCATCGTGGACAACGTGTAGTTGCCATGGTGAGTGAACATACGGACGGAGAAATTATTGCCCAGACCGTCACCCGATTAGGATTTCGCACTGTCCGAGGATCGAGCACGCGGGGAGGCAGGAAGGCGTTTCGAGATATGCTTCATCATTTGCGTCGAGGTGAACATTGCACTATTTTACCTGATGGGCCCCAAGGTCCGGCGCTTGAAATCAAAAGCGGGGCTATCTTGCTCGCTCAACTATCGGGCGCTGTCATCCTTCCGATAACCTTTGCGGCTGAAAAGGCCATTACGATTCAATCGTGGGATCGTTTTACCCTTTGGCGTCCGTTTTCGCGTGTCCTGTTAATTTATGGGGAGCCTATCAAATTGCCCAGAAAAATGGGTCAACAGGAAGTGGAAGAGAAGCGGACTATGGTGGAGCAGAAGATGCGGAAACTATTGGCGGATGTCGATGAAATGGTTGGAAAATAAGTGGCCGGCGGTTTTATTATTACCGTTTTCCATGCTGTATTATTCAATTGTTCAAATCAGAAATCTGCTTTACAATGTGGGGCTTTTTAAGAGTTATCGCGTAAACGCCAAGGTGATCAGCGTCGGGAATGTCACTGTCGGAGGAACCGGCAAAACGCCAACCGTTCAATTTCTGGCCAACCTGTTGCTGCAATCTGATAAATCGGTAGCCATTGTCAGCCGAGGATATGGGAGGTCCATCTCGGATACGGTCGTGGTATCGGATGGCCGGCGAGTTTTTGCTGTCTCGCAGGAGGGGGGCGATGAGCCGCTTATGCTGGCGAAGAACTGTCCAGGAGCAGTCGTGATCGTTGATGCTGATCGGGTACGGGCAGCCCAATTGGCTATTTGTAATTACCATTGTAATGTCATTATTTTAGATGACGCTTTTCAGCATCGTAGAATTGCCAGAGACCTTAACATCGTTCTGATGAAGAGAGACAGCCCTTTTGGCAATGGTTTTGGTTTACCGGCCGGACCACTTCGGGAACCAAAGAGGAATCTTCATCGAGCTGATATCATCATCATCAATGGTGAAAATAGCAGTTCCCTGCCACCCATGCCGATATCGGGTAAGCTATTGGTATCGGCTGATTATCAGTGGGTAGACTGTATAAATTCGAACGATGAGATACTTTTTCCTCATGATTTGTATGGGAAAAATGTTATTGCCTTTTGCGGTATTGCCCATCCTGAACATTTTAAACGTATGCTGGTGAAAATGAACCTTTGTGCATTTTTTGCGTTCAAAGATCACCATTTCTATACAGACGACGATATGTCTGTTATTGAAAATGCCGTTGGACGACTTTGCCCCGATGTTGTTTTGACTACTGAAAAGGATTGGGTGAAATTGAATCCCGAATGGCTGGGTGGAGTCTTGTATCGGGTGCGAATAACATTAAAAATACAGCAAGATCGGGAATTTGTGTCTCTGATTGAGAAAATAATTTGAGACACTGTCTCATAATTATACAAAAAAAGCTTGCGTAATAATATAATATTTCTTATAATGTTACTGTTTAGTTTCCTGCTAAATTCTGTTTATTGTTTTAGATGGAGACATTTAAAGTGGAAGAAAAAAACAGACCGCAAATTCTCATCGTCGATGATGATAAAAACATATGCAAGATGATCGAGGCCAGTCTTCGTAAAGAGAGAAAATATGAGATAAAAACTGCTCTCAGCGGAGAAGCGTGTTTAAAATTGATTAAAGAAGAACTGCCTGACTTGGTTCTGATCGACATCCAGATGCCGGGCATCGACGGCATTGAGACATTAAAACGAATCAAAGAAGAAGACGGACGAATTCCCGTGGTGATGATGACGGCTCATGGGACGATTGAACGAGCAGTGAATTCCATGAAGCTGGGCGCTTACGATTTTCTGACCAAGCCGTTTGCTCGTGATCGTCTCCTCGTCACTGTGCAGAATGCGCTGATTAACAGTTCGCTGCAAAAAGAAGTGACCGAACTGCGATCTGAATTGAAAAACAAATACACCTTTAAAAACATTGTCGGGCAGAGCGGTATGATGCAGGATGTTTTTAAATCGGTTGAAAAAGTTGTCAACAGCAACGTGACTGTATTGATTCAAGGGGAAAGCGGAACGGGCAAAGAGCTGATCGCGCGCGCGATCCATTTTCATTCCAAAGCCCGTGTCAACAAACCCTTTGTTGCAGTCAACTGTTCTGCATTACCAGAGTCATTATTGGAAAGTGAATTATTCGGGCACGAGAAGGGCTCGTTTACTGGTGCTTCAGGTCGGCGAATCGGCAAATTTGAGCAGGCTGATGGCGGCACTATTTTCCTGGACGAGATTGGACTCATGACGCCGGCGACCCAATCAAAGATCCTGCGCATTCTTCAGGAGCGTGAATTCGAACGCGTCGGCGGCAATGAATTAATTAAGGTTAATGTACGCGTTATTTCAGCGACCAATAAAGACCTCGAAGAAGAGATGAAGAATGGTAGTTTCCGCGAAGATCTGTATTATCGGATTTCGGTGTTTCCCATCAAACTGCCTTCATTAAGGGAACGCAAAGATGATATTCCCCTCTTGGCTGCGCATTTTCTCAACAAGTACAATGAACAAGAGAGTAAAGAAATTGACAGTATTTCTTCAGATGCTCTCGAGCTGATGATGGCCTATAATTGGCCGGGAAATGTGCGTGAGCTGGAGAATGCGATGGAACGAGCTGTCGTATTGGCGACCGGTATAGAAATATCTGCCAAAGATCTTCCGCCTGCTGTTCGGGCATTGGGGGAGAAAAGAATTTATGAAGCCGACAATACACTGGCCAGTTGGATTGAAAAATTGGAAGAACAAGCGTTGCGTCAGGCTTTATTGGAATGTGAAGGAAATATCTCCAAAACCGCAAAACAGTTAGGCATCGGTAGGGCGACCATCTATCGTAAGGCAAAGAAATATGGGCTTCCGATGGTCAAAAGCAGCTGATGATATAAACATCAATTGTGGTTTTAAGGGCGAACTTTAAGTTCGCCCTTTTTTGTTACAGTCTGATACACTGTTTCGTTCTCACACAACAATGGTGAGGCAAATTCGGGGAAAACGTCATTTTTTGCCACTTTTTCATCAATTAGACCTGCTTTTTTACTCTGCGTGATGGTATAACATTTGCTCTGCGATTGTCATCATCCTAGGCATTGAATGCTTGAGGGAGAATAATAAGCACGAGCCCGCACAACGGCGCTGTTGTAGATGGACAAAGAGCGCAGGATGCGGGGTTGAGGATGGATAGTGGAAGATGTTTTTGAAGATGGGACTCATGGAAAAAATTTGTTTAGGTCAATTGGTACGCGATATCTGTGCAGGGAATTATTCTCAGGCACAGCTCGTCGAATTCATAAACTTGACGCAGAAAATATCTTTAGGATACCTTAAATATCAGGAAATAATCGGGAAACGAATTGCCGGCGAAAAAGCAAATGCCGATTTGGAGTTGCAGGATCTGGCGGTTGACTGTATTGCTGAATTATTCAGTGGGGACGGCAGCGGCAATTTTCCGCAATTGAAAAGATATTATGAACCAAAATTCGAAGAGATGGGCAATATCACTGACGCAGATGTCATGATATTAACCCGCCGGTTGGTTGTCAGAAAAACAAAACAAGAGTTGTCGCGCATTTTTCGAGAGCGCGATCCAGAGGGTGCAAAAATTGTCCGTAATATCAAGGTCGCCATTCGAACTTCGGAAAAATTGGAAATATTCAGTGATTTGGGGAAAGAATATGTTTTCTATAAGAATGGCCTTGAAATCAAAGCGGACGAAAATTTAAACCTTGAAACAATTGCGGCCTATCTACGTCGTAAACGCCCGCCCATTCCGGAGGATGTTCTGCATCTGCGGTTCATCGACATTTACAGCCCTTCTGATTCTGTATCCAGTTCTATCCGTAAACTCCTCAAGACTGTCCACGAGTTTGAAGAATATCAAAACTTTTTGCCAATAGAAACCATTGTCAAGTTGATTCGTCGAGTAAAATTCAACGCCGTGAAGGAGCGATTGTCTGCTGATGAACTGGTGCCGACCCCGCTCGATTTGCTGGAAACCAAGGAAATCGAAAGTTATATCGATGTGGTGATGAATAAGGTCGAGAGAAAAATTGGTGCACAGTACCTTCGCTCGAAAAAACTTGACGAGAAGCGGGCTGATATATATTCGCGGGCGTTGCGTGATGTTTTAAACGATCTCATTCAGAAAAAGGATAATTCGTCTTATTTTCGGAATCTTAGACATTATCTGCCTGATCTCACCCAGAGAGATTATCGGCAGAATGAGCGGTCTGTTTTTGAGTACCTTGCCAAAGTAGCCAAAAAAGAATTTAGGAGACAGCTCAAAGAATTGTTATAAATTTTCCGTAAAAATTGGTATTTGTCGGTACGTAAAGTTAGTTTTTTAATAGACTATTAAAAGACTAACAAAATGGTCACTTTGGCAAAAGTACTGTGTGATTATGAAAAAAAACGTATCGACCCCTGAATGTTGTGAAAAGAACAACATAGCAGAATTACTGTGCATCGACGAAAGTTTAAGCGAAGAAGCTCGAATAAATGCACAGCATCACCTGCAAGAATGCCTTCCGTGCCGCCGACAATACCAACAATTGAAAAAACAGTATCAGATCATTCGTCAGGAAATTGATCGTCCTGTCAGCAATCGCGTGTTAGACTTGGCAAAAAAAGTTCGATCAAGCGATGTTAAATATGGTTTGGTCCTGTGCGAGCCGGTAGAATCCAAGGATCAAAGCGAAAGCGAAACTCCTTATCGGACAAAAGTCGTTTTTACGGCGAATGGCAAAATATGCGGTGATCATAAAACGCTTTCTGAATATGATTTTAAATCGCTGCCTAATGATCAAATTGCCATCCGTGCGATGACAGACAGTAGATGTAATGAATTATTACTATATTTATGGAGGGCAGAAACAGATTGCTTTGAAGGCTGGGAACTTGTAATTCCCGGAGAGTCGAAAACAGCAGACTTTAGTCCTTCAGGTGCATCAAAAATTGCCTTACGCGACATAGAAGAGTTGGGTGACATTGTGGTCTATTTTAAAGAAAAGCATAATGATTCGGCATCCGGAAATAGTCACACGAACATGATGGTTCCCCTGAAATAAGATAAGTAGATTTTACTGATCATGTAAAGCCGGATGCGAGTCCGGCTTTTTTTTTGTCAAAATTGTTGATTTGTGAAATAAAATTAGATACATTGTTAACCTATTGGAAAAATATGAAGTTATTATAAGATGTCCGAACGTAATATACTGATTGTTGATCACGATCATAAAAATTTGAAAATTCTGGAAGACCATTTCAGAGAATCCAAATTCCTTGTCGACACCGCCACGAGTGATGAAGAAGCGATGGGGTGCATCTACAGGTCATCTTATATTGTTGTCCTCTCGGAACTAAATTGTCCGGGCATCGATGGATTCCATCTGCTCAAAGAGATTCAACGAAGCTCTGTCCGCAGTGGAATAATGGTTATCTTTTTATCTCCTAAAAGCGATGTTTGGACTAGAGTTAAGAGTCTTAAACTGGGCGCCAAAGATTTTATTGTCAAACCCGTTCACGTCCGCGAAATTGTCAGTCGTGTAAAAATGGTCGTACAACGATCCTCATCTGAGCGGCTGCAGCGAAGAGATGAAAACCATCAATTTTCAGGAAGGCTGGAGGATCTGTCGGTTATTGATCTGATTGAAATTTTTGGAATCGAGAAAAAAACCGGTTTATTGGCTCTGTATAATGAAAATGGACATAATGGACAGATCGCTATCAACCACGGGAACGTTTTCGGCGCAATGACGGTCTCTCTGCGCGCCGAAGAAGCGGTTTACAAAATGATGAATTGGAATCGTGGTCGCTTTACAATGTTTTTCGGCGATATCGATGTGGAGGACGAAATGATCCTCAGCAATATGGGGATTTTACTGCAAGGAGCCAAAAGAATGGATTTACGCAATGAATTGCTGAAACAACTTCCTTCCCTTGATGCAGTGGTTATTACCACTTCCAACTTTAAAAAGATATTGTCCCAGAAGGATATGAATCAAGAATTGAAAGAGTTTCTGATCCTTTTCGATGGTGAAAGGACCCTGGGTCGTATCATTGATGACTGTCGGGAAAACGAAATCGTTGCGTTGAAACGAATCGTTAAACTCTACAAGTTGGGTTTTTTGCACGTTCTTCGTGATTTTACTCGCGAGCAGAGCCCTATGGAGTTCAAGCTGCAAGAGGACTCGGAGTTTATTTCTGAAAATGAATTTGACGAGGCGGAATCCTTTGAGACACCGGAGAATGATATTGAAATGCTCCCGGTCAAGACCACGGTTGGACCGAAGAATGGATTCAAATTAAAAACTGTCGAGGAGACCGTTCTGCTGGCTCAAGATATAAAGACCGACCAACCCGCCATTCCGTCTGTCGAAGCCCAGGAACAAGCAATATTCTCTGACCACCCCTCGGTTCCGCAATATCAGGCAGAAGCACAACAATCCTCATTGGCCAAGCAATTAGGCGTCGTATTAATCATGGGATCAAACGAAGATCGTCAGCGTCGCTTTATCGAGAGTCTGATCATGCAGCCGATTGTTCAAATTAAGAACACGCAATTCAATTTGCCTCATGGGCATCTTAAATTTCGCAACGGCAATTATCTAACCCTTATCAGTGTGACAGTCGATCAAGAATTTTCATCGATACTTGACTATTTCAAGACTTTGGTTCTGGGATATATTCTCCTCATTGATGAAAAAATGTCGAATTGGAGTTATTATCGCTACCTGCTCAATGTTTTGCGCCGAAAATCCCAAGCACCATTCCAGGCAGTATACTCGGCTGAAAAGATAAATGATTTCGAATTGCAGAATATTCGTGCACTTTTGAATTTGAGAGATGAGGAGAATCTGCAGCTTTTTCCGAGCATGGAAGCCATGCGGGCGCGGCAGCTGCTGTTTTCGGTTCTGGAGGGGAAGATATCAGAACTTGATGTTGTCGAAAATGAAAGCACCAAAATAGGTCAGAATAAATAATGGAGCAACCGAGTCCTCATATATTAATCATAGATAAAAGTTCTTCTGAACTGGATCGATTGCAGCTATTGCTCCAAGATAGTAACTATAGCGTTACCGTCCATGGCGACATACAAACAGGCTATAAACAATGCCTGGCTTCTCGCCCTGACCTGATTTTGTTTGATGTTAACCTTTCTTTTGATCGGGGTTCCCTATTCATCCGGCAAATGAAAAAACAATATAACGATTTGCCGGTACCTATTATCGTCGTCACTCAGGAGGCGGAACTCGATAAACGCATCAGCATCATGGAAATGGGGATAGATGATCTGGTCATTAAACCATATTATCCGGAAGAAATAGTCGCGAGAATTCATCTGCTGCTTCAGGAAAGTAATGTGCCTTATCTTTCTTCAAGACCGGCGCAACAAGGCTTTTCCGGCAGTTTGAAGGAAATGAATCTCATTGATCTCATACAGACCATGGAATTGGGCGCCAAATCTGGTATTATCTATTTAAATCGAGGAGATAAAGAAGGACAGGTTCACATCCACGTCGGGAAAATCGTCGATGCTATTGTTGACGATTATGATTCTATCGAACGCGCTTTTCTCCATATGTTGACCTGGATTGATGGTACTTTTTCCGTGGTCATCAAGGACATCGGCCATGATTTTCCGCCGGTCGCAGCGAATACACAAAAATTATTTATCGAGGGTGCTAAAGTTATTGAGCAGTGGCGCAAAGAAACCGGGGAACTTCCGGCATTACATACTCATCTCATTAGAGTTGAAAGCAGTCAAACCCCGGGCATCGGCAATGAAGAGAAACTGATGCTAAGGCAGTTTCAGGAACCCTGCACCATCCTTCAAGCGATCGACCGCAGTGAATTCGAAGATTTTTATGCGCTCAAATTGATTAAATATCTGCTTGAAAAAGGTTTTTTAATCAAAACTGAACATGAACGGCGTCGAGATGAACGATCCTCCTTTTCTGTCAATCCGCAACAGCTGAGGCGCGGCATTCGATCGTCTAAAAACAAGTATTCGCAAATATTTTCTTTATTTCGCAGGAAAAGACGCCATGAACAGGATATGTCTCTTAATTTAACCTTAGACGAGAATGATGAGACGAATCTTAACCTGAAATCTAATTATGATGAAAAGACCATGAATAAAATTGCGCTCACCAAGGCGGAATTATTACTTGTCCGACAAAAATTCAGCAACTAAATGGCACTTTTGACGATACAAAAAGATGCACAGCGGATTGGCGAGATCGTCGTGGTTGGTCCTTCCATTTCGTTGCAGAAAAGGTTGATCACCCATCTTTGTCATGAGGTGATTCTGACAAATAACAATACGGTTTTTGGCCGTAGCCGTATTACGCATGAATTACAATTGTTTTTTTATGGAATTGGTGAGAAGGAACAATATCAGGATTTTGCCTGGGATATCGTCGGGCGAAAAATGTTGGGCTATATGATTGTTTTTAATTGGTATGACAGTCAGGCTTTTCAGGAAACACAACTGCTGGTCGATCAACTGACCCAGAGGACGAATGCTCATGGCATCATCGTCGGGGATGTGGCGGACTCCTTCCTCAGTATTCATTCAGGCGTTTTCGAGCATGGATTTTCACTTTCCTCCAAACTTTCATTCGTGCTCTGGAATTCTGCAGAGAAAAAAAATGCAAAGAACAGTATGCGGATTATGTTGGATACCGTGATTAACCATTTTGACTGAGATTATGGAACAAGGACAAAAAACTACAGTAGCGCTTAAACCTGGAATTCAGCTTCAGCTGCTTCGCTATATGTTGACTGGTTCTTCGCCGTCGGCCATCATTGACGCCATGCAGGCTTTTGAATTAATTCCTTCATATCAATTTGTATGGGAAAAAACGCTTGAACTGGGGATTCGAATTAAAGGGGATCATTTTTCACAATCCGATATTTTTAAGCGGCTCAAAACGAGCGAACAGTACAAAATGGAAATTGGTTGTGCCGAACCTCTACAGCGATGCGAAGCCAATGACTGCCTTTTCCAAAATCCCGACTGTTTGAAAAATAAGCTCAAGGAACAGATCATTAGCCTCTATCGTATGATTTCTGAATACCTTGGCATTGAATTCAAACCGTAGCAGGTTATGACCCTCAAGATTGGGCACATGGCGTTTCTTTTCTTTCTGTTGATTGGCGGTGTTCCCTGTCAATCAGCTCCTTTGAGCCTGCATGAGGGAATGTTTCATGTTTATTATGATGCTGTCGATTCAAATTATGCTCGTCAGGCAGTGACTGTGCTTCGGTCGGCAGTGGAAGAACTGGAATTCGATCTGCAATATAAATTGTGCGAGGAAGTGAATATTTATATTTCACCTTCCCGAAAAGATTTTCTATCAATAGTATCTGACGTTTTGCCGCCTTGGACGGGTGCTTTTGCAGTACCCTCTCGTCAGGTGATGTATTTAAAATCGCCGCGATGGGATAAAAACAATAGCTTTGAACAGGTTTTGGTCCATGAATTGACCCATCTAGTGATGCACGATTTTGTTTCCCAGGTGCACATTCCCCGTTGGCTTGATGAAGGATTGGCGATTTATTATGCCCGAGAAAAACGTTGGAAAACTGATACAGCGTTGTCAAAGGCAGCTGCCACCAGATCTCTTGTCCCACTCGACCAAATTGAAGATATTTTAAAATATCATCGCGCGAAAGCCGACCTTGCCTATCAGCAATCCTATTCTGCAGTTTCCTACTTGTTGGATACGTATGATACCGAAGCTGTACGGGAGATTTTGGAAGGTCTGAAAGACGGGCTTCCGCTCAATGACTGTTTCATCCAAGCCACGGGGAGTTCGTACGCAGTGTTCGAAGTCGAATGGGCGAATGTTATCACCAAGCGACACAAATGGCTTTGGCTGTCAGAGCTGGAAGAATACCTGTGGATCATCATCTTGGGGTTGTTTGTCCTTGCCTTTTTTTATCGATTTTTGAGAAACCGACAAACTATCAGACGATGGGAGGAGGAGGGCAAAAGAGCAGAACAGGAATCTACACTTATAGATACAGAGCAATGGGGGGATGAAGAGGAGTCATAAAGTTTTGTTGTGAATTTGACGATGATTACCTAAATTCTGACATGAAATTACAGAAAAATGTCATTGAATACCGGCTTCTCCTACAGATCGCGTATATAGTACAATCTCTTAGTCCGGCAGCAACTGTCAGATTAGGCCGTCTATTAGGGTGTTTTGCTTACTATTTCGTTCCCATACGCAAGTCAGTTGTTTTCGATAACCTTACCAAAGCATTCCCTGAAAAGTCAAAAGCTGAAAAACGACGAATCGCCAGACAATCGTATATGAATATCGGGCAGAATCTGTTTGAATTTATGCGGACACCAATACGTTCAAAGACAGAACTCAACAAGCGCGTAATCATGTATAACTCAAACCTGTTGCACGAGGCATATCAATCGGGTCGCGGTACACTCTTATCGACCGGTCATTTTGGCAACTGGGAGATCATGGCTTGCGCCATTCGCGCGCTTGGCTATCCCATCGTGGCGATTGCAAAACACCAACGTAATCATCTGGTTGATACGATGATCACTAAATATCGATTGTCAGTGGGACTCGAAGCAGTTGCATTGGGAATGAATGTCAGGGAATTTTTACGTTCTTTAAAGCAGAATAAATTTGTAGCGATACTGCCCGATCAGGATGCTCATCGTGAAGGGATTTTTGTCAATTTTTTCAATCAGCCTTCTGCCACAGCTCCAGGACCTGCCGCTTTGGCTTTAAAAACTCGAGCCCATGTCATCTTCGGCGTATGCATTCTGGTTCCCAAGGGCAATTATCACGTTTACCTGGAAAAAATTGATTATGATGATCTGTCGGACTCAAATGAAGAGAACATTCGGATTTTTACTCAACGTCATGTAAAAGTGCTGGAGGATAAAATTCGACGTTGGCCGGATCACTGGTTTTGGATGCATAAGCGTTGGAAAACCAAGCCGTCGGATGTATGAGCTCACAAACTGACCAATCATTCCATCAAATTTGCTAAAATGATCATTACCTTTATCACAACAATACGGCATAATGTCGGCGATGATTTTGTGCGGGACGGCCTGAAATATCTGATCAAAAGAGCCGTAAAAAACAACAATATTAAATTCTTTAACATCCACAAGCATGTTCCCTTGACAGCACGAATCGGGATGGGGAGTTTGCGTCGATTCAAAGCGCTGCAGAAAGTCGACGATTTGCTGCCGCTCAATTTGACGAGTGATCGTGTTCTCAAAGCTGATTGGCTGGTACAGAGCGGCGCTCCTATTTACTGGTGTCATGAAACAGCGAAAGCCCATTGCTACGATAATGAATGGTTTGTACCGCTTGTGCAGCGTCGGCAGCAGCATTCTGCAGCTGAATTTTTGAACATTGCCGGTGGTTCCTGCCAGACTTTTTTTTCCGATGGCAGCGAAGTCTGCCTGGATTGCCAGGCTTATATTAGAGAGCTGTTCACTTTGGCGAAAACGACCACTCTGCGTGATCGAATAGCGCAGAAAATGCTCAATTTTTCTGGATTCGACGCTCCTGTTTTGCCGTGCACTTCTCTATTTGCAGCCGATGAATATTCTTTGCAAAGCCGCGAGGATCAATATGTGGTGGTCAATTTCATGCAGCGAGGAGCACATTATACCTTTAAACAGGAGATTAATGAGCAGAAATGGCGTACGGAATTCAATAGATTTTATCATAAAATCAAACAGAGCGAAAAAGTTGTAATCTGTTGTCATAATCGAGAAGAATATCTGTTGGCCAGGCAGCTGGATCCTCAAGGGGATATTTTTTATGCGGCGCCTGATTCAACAGCCTATCTGCAATTTTTTGCCGGCGCCAAGTTTGGAATTGTCAATCGAATTCATGGCGCCTTGGCAATGGCGAGTTTTGGAAAACCAGCGTTAGTCATTGGCAGCGACACGCGAACTCAAATGATTAAAGAAATTGGACTGCCGGTGCTCTATGTGAATGATGCGGATGAGGAGTCGCTTTTCGATGGTTATCGAGCCCTCAATGCATTAAAAAATACTTTTCCTGGATATATGAAGGAAATCAAAGCTAAAGCCTTGCGTGAGTATATGAATGCGCTCAAAGGATGAAAAAAAAATATTGTGGGAGATCAGCGACTCGGTAGGTCATCGTTTTCGTAAAAGACGATTCATCACCAATGTAATATTACCGCAAATAAAAAAGCACCATTGGGCATCTGCAGTTGCACCCGCAGTCCACCCTCAAACACTACTGCTGGTTAGAATTGATTTAATTGGCGATTATATCCTGTTTCGCAATTTTCTCCGGTACATCCGCAATAGCGAGCGATACCGTAACTATACAATAACATTATGCGGCAATATTGTCTACAAAAACCTTGCAGAATCTTTAGACCAAAGTAATGTTGATCATTTCATTTGGGTAGATCGTGATCGTTTTATTAAAGACAAATCCTATTATTTGCAGATGATGGAGGAAATTCATTCGCGCGGATTCGAAACGGCGTTGCAGCCTACGTTTTCACGAGAAATTTACGGCGACCTTTTAATCTATGCCTCTCAAGCGCCTGAATGCGTTGGCGTTATGGGCGACGATTCTCAAGAACGTCCCGATCAAAAAGCAGTAACTGACACCTTTTATCACCGTTTGATTCAGGTTTCAGAGACTCCACGTTTTGAATTCGAAAGGAATCGTGAAATCATCAGCGCCTTCATCAATCAGGAAATTGAATGTCTGCAGCCGACTCTTGAGTTTCCCAATTCCACGAGTTTCACGCTTCCGAATGAAAAATATGCAGTGATTGTTCCCGGTGCGAGTTCACATTATAAGACATGGCTTGGCTTTGATCACGTCGTTACTTACCTTCGTCAGCAGTATGGACTCTTCCCGGTCATCGTTGGGCACGGCAAAGCGGATCGGAAACGGATCCGTGCACTAATAAAAAAGCTGACGCCTCCTATCATTAATTATTGCGACAAGACTACGCTGGTTGAATTGGCTTTTTTACTCAAACATGCTGCGATTGTCATTTCCAATGATACCGCCGCCATGCATATGGCTGCTGCACAGGGGACCAGAACTATTTGTGTCACCAGCGGCTCCCACGCATTTCGGTTTAATCATTATCCGGAAAATTTTAATAATTGGTTGCGGTTCATTTTCCCTCCTCAAATGGAAGAGCTGAAGAAAACCGGTCAATTTACTCAGTATGCATCAGATTATAAGAACAACATTCCGATTCATTCGATAACGGTCGCACGAGTTTGCTCTGCGGCGGATGAGCTGCTGCAAGATGCAAAAGAATAATCTGATCATTTCAATCATCACTATCTGTCGTAATGCGGTCGGCCAGATTGAGCGCACCTTATTCAGTGTTGCGGAACAAACCTACCCCCACATCGATTACATAGTGATCGATGGAGCTTCGACGGATGGAACCTATGACCGAATAAACGCCTACCGGTCTCACATCACCACCTTGATTCGAGAACCTGACAAGGGTATTTATGATGCGATGAATAAAGGAATTCGCGCTGCAACCGGTGATTATTGTATTTTCCTCAATGGCGGGGATTTTTTCTGCCATTCCACGGCGATTGAAAATGCTGTCAGACGGATTGCCGAGGTGACAGCCAATGTTGATGTCTTTTACGGCAATCAACTGTTATTAAATGAACTTTCCGGCAGTTCTCGAATTTGGCGGCCCAAGAAACGATCGCGGCTGGATTTCTATAGCGGCAGTTTACCCCATGCTTCGACGTTCATTCGTAAAGGTGCATTCGATGAAATCGGCTGCTACGACCCTTCTTTTCAAATTGCAGCCGATTACGAATGGTTTCTGAGGGCGCTTATGCATCAAATGCAGTTCAGTCATATTGATACGCTGGTTTCTGTTTTTGTGGAAGGACACGGCATCTCGACGCGTTCAACCATTAAGGAGCTGCAGGCATCGGAAAAAATGCGGGCGAGAGACATGCATTTTAAGGGTTATCGTCGCGGAATTTACCAAGTTGGATTGTTTTTACGTAAAAACAAACTGCTCTGACCGTCTATGGCAAAGTTTGACCAACAGGAAGGAAAGGACATTTTTTTAATATGGGTTTATTGACGGTTATTATTACGGTACATAATCGGGCTGATTTTCTCGCGCGCGGTCTGCTTTGCCTTGCCTCACAATCGATTAGGCCGGATGAATTGATCATTTCTGACGATGGGTCTTCTGGTGAGATGATTGAAACAATAAAAAAATTCATTCCTGAATTGAAGATGAGGGTGAAATATGTCAGACAGGAGCATAAAGGCTTTCGTCTCTCGAGATCGCGGAACAACGCCGTTAGGATTGCAGAAGGCGACCATCTGATTTTTTTAGATCAAGACATCATTTATACTAAAAACTATTTTCGTACTTTTGTTGATCATCTTCGCCCTGGACGGTTCCAAGTGGCCTGGCCTATTCGATTGACGTTGCAACAGACTGAACAATTGACAGACAAAATGATTATCGATGGCAACTTTCATGAACTGGTGACATCTGAACAAGTCAAAGAAGTCAGACAACAATATCGTAGAGATACACTTTATCATTTTTTTAAAAAATATCGTCTCCGTCAAATAGGTCCCAAGCTGCGAGGAGGCGTTTGTTTGGTGAATCGTGAAGATTATGTGCGCATCAATGGTTATGATGAGCGATATCAAGGCTGGGGTAATGAAGATGATGATATGGGACGGAGGCTCCATCAAAGCGGTGTTCTCGGTCTCAATCCTTTTGAGAGTGAGTTTCCCGTACATATGTATCACGCTCCTTATCGCGAAGGCGAAAAACGGGTGAATCAGGAGTATTATCTGCAAAGAAAAGCTGCGATTCATAAAAAAAATGATATGGTCTGTGAGTTCGGACTTGTCAATCCTTTGGAGGATGACGAGTTGTCGGTTATCAACTTGTAACGGTCGGAGGTATATGAAAATCGAAATTTCCAATGGCGAGTTGGTCGATAAAGTGACAATTCTCCTCATTAAGCTGGAAAAAATGAGCGATCCCATTAAAACAGCCAATATCCAAAAGGAATATCAGCTGCTGGCTGAAGCGATGTCTTTAATTCATTTCACCCCAGATTCACCCGATTTTAAAGATCTTCTTTCGGTTAATAGATCATTGTGGGATATCGAAGACCAAATCCGTCGCAAAGAACAGCAGCGAGCATTCGATGATGAGTTCATCCAGTTGGCGCGCAGTGTCTATTTCGAAAATGATCGTCGTGCTGAGATTAAAAAGCGGATCAATACCCATACGGGATCGAATTTGATTGAAGAAAAACAATATGTGGATTATCGGTCGTAATAAAGCGTTTAACCCAGAAAGCATCAAAAAAATACTCATTGTCCATCTGCGGCCATTGGGAGATGTGTTGCTCACTTCCGGATATTTACATGCATTAAGGCGAAAATTTCCCGCTGCACAGATTGATTTTTTGGTTTATATACCCTACGATCGCCTTTTACTTAACCACCCCCATTTATCAAATATTTTCCCGGTACACAGGTACCACGGCAGGAAGGATCTGTACAATCGGGTAAAACTTTTTTTAAAGGTGCGGCGGAAAAAGTATGATCTGATCATTGACTCGAATAACTCTACGTTTTCCGCACAAATCATTGCATTGAGCGGCGCACGCTACCGTCTGGGAAATGAGCAGGGGAAAGGGCGACTGTTTTATAATCTGCTGGCGGCAGATGGCCCGGAACGTTATAACGCAGCAAAGCGTTTTGATACGCTCAAACCTTTGGGGATAGAAGAGGAACCGTTTGAACTCTTTATTTATTCAAGCCCGCAGGCGAATGAATTTATTGATCATTGGATTCAGCAGCAAGGACTGCAGGACAAGCAGATAGCGTTGTTTTCCCCGGGATCATCCTATCCGCAAAAAGCCTGGTCCGGAGATCATTTCGCAAGGTTGGCTGATATCATTGGGCAAAAGACAGAGTTGACCCCAGTGGTCATTTGGGGGCCCGGCGAAGAGTCTTATGTGGAAGAAATGAGAAATGCCGCTTGTCGACCACTTTGGGTACTTCCTTCCACCAATATTGACCAATGTTCTGCCGCCCTTCGACGGGCGCGTTTTCTGTTTTGTAATGATGGCGGCATCAATCATATGGCCGTTGCCACCAAAACGCCAACCCTGGCTTTCTTTGGCATCATCAACCCACAGTCATGGTCGCCACAGGGTTATGTCGCCACCCATTTTCATCTTTTTAATCCGGAATTTAACTGGCGGGTTAATTTTACGCGGGATTACGACTATAACCCCGAGGAAGCGTTTGCCCGCTTTAAAGAGATTGCACCTCAATTTGGCATCAAAATTTATGCTTAACATATCAGTCACTATTATCACCTTGAATGAAGAACGAAATATCGAACGCTGTCTGAAATCAGTGCAGTGGGCAGATGAAATTATCGTCATTGATTCCGGCTCAACTGATAAAACTCTAGAGATTTGCATACGTTATGGATGCCATATTGTCAGCAGTGAATGGCTGGGTTTTGGCTGCACCAAGCAACTTGCGGTAGATTCTGCACAATTCGACTGGATTTTTTCTATTGATGCGGATGAGGAGGTTTCTTTCGACCTGGCTCAACGTCTATTAGAAATCAGAAATAGTGGCTCTGATTTTCAGGGTTATCGAATCAATCGACGTTCCTTTTATCTCGGCCGTCTCATGAAACACAGTGGTTGGAATAAAGATTATCCTCTTCGCTTTTTCAATCGTCAATTTGGCCGCTTTAATGAGAAACCGGTGCACGAAGGCGTCGAATTAAGAGGGCAAGCGGGCATCATCGAACAAATTTTAAAACATTATACTTTCCCCACCTTGTCATCTCATATTGCCAAGATTGATAAATATGCTTCTTTGGGTGCGCAGGAAAAGGTGGAAAAGGGAAAAACAAGCAATGTCGGGAGATCAGTATTGAGAGGTATATTGGAATTCGTGCAGATATACCTTTTAAAGGCCGGTTTTCTGGACGGCAAACAGGGTCTTATCCTTGCTGTCAATTCGGCATTTGCCGCCTATATGAAATATCTCATGATATGGGAGAAAAAACATCGGCCGAATCAACTCTATTGATATTTTGAACGACTATAGACTCAAGTGATCGCATATCGAACGATAAACCCGCTCGACGCTGATGTTTTGCATACAGTTAAAGTGCTTTAGTGGGCATTCATCGCCGCCATGCGTGCTGCATGGGCGACAGCTGATCTCACTCTCAAAGACGCGGTCGTTTTCGCGAAAAGGGGCGAACCCGAAGGAGCGCACAGTTGGGCCGAAGAATGCAAAGACATCTGTTTTAACAGCGTTCGCCAGATGAAGTGCACCACTGTCATTACAGATCATCAGATGACAGGCGGCGGTTAATGCAGCGGCTTCCAGCAGGTTGGTCTTTCCAGCCAGATTTATAGCTTGAGAGGTGCGGCTCGCGTCTATAATTCGTTGACAAAGTCCCCATTCATCAACACTTCCGATGAACACCAGCAAAACATCGTGTTTTTTCAGTCGCGCGGCTAATTCGATGTATTTTTCCTCCGGCCAACGTTTTGTTGCCCACACAGATCCAGGGGCGATCGCAATCCGGTTTGAAAATTTTTGAAAAGGCTGCAGTAAGACTGCTGCTTTTCCTTTTATCTCTTTATCAAAATAAATGTCGGTTTGAGAGGAAAAACGACGACTGGTGAATGTGGTCAAGAGATCAAGGTTTCGTACAATTTGCGCCTTGGTTGGATTAAACTTGATGCGGTCCGTATAGAGTAGCGAGGCTGCGTTGCCAGCAAAACCGATTCTCCTTTTCACTCCACCCAACCATAAGAGTTGGGCGGAAGTCATGGATTTATGCGGCGTGATGCCCAGATCATAATGATGGTTTCTTATTTCGCGAATCATGCTGAAAAAAGCGGCCTTCTTATTCGCACGTTTATCGAAAGTGTAAATATTGCGGATATAGGGATTATTGGCCAAGACTGTTGCCGTCTCTGGAATAACCAAAACATCAATGTCCGAAAGAGGGAACAGTTCCTGCGTTGCACGAATGAGTGGAGTGGTGAGGATCACGTCGCCGAGAAAAGCCGTCTGGATGATGAGGATGTTCCGATATTCAGCGTTTTTTTTCATTTCGTTCCTTAATAATTTCTGCGAATTCCTTTTCATAGTGACTAATGGTTCGTTCGATCGAGAACTCTTCAAGCGCAGTACGTTTTCCGCATTCGGCCAATCGGTGCCGCAGATCAGGATTTTCCAGTAAGAGCGTGATCTTCTGTGCCAACTGTATAACATTATGCTCTTCGAAATAAAGTCCATTTTGATTATCCCTAATCAAGTCTAAATTGCCGGAAGCTTTGGTGGCAATGACTGGAATTCCCATGGCCATGGCTTCCAACAGCGCCTGAGATAATCCCTCCATATTTGATGGTAATACTTTAAGATCAAATAATGGATAATGTTCAAGCGTTTCTGCCTGTGTTAATTGCCCGGCGTAAATGATCTGATGACGATCCGCATATTTAATAGTAAAGTCTCGGAACTGAGGCTGTTCTTCAATGCCGATAAAGATAACGGCAGTTTTGGTATCAACATAGTTCAGTGCCGCCAGGAGCTGGTCCTGTTGTTTTAGCCGGGAAACGCAGCCGATGATCGGAATCGCGGGATTGATTCCGTATCGACGTCTCAGTTCTAGGAGGTTGGGCGCCTTGACGCTTTCGTATTTTTCGCGTGGTGTTCCATTGGAAATAACCAAAATGTGATGTGGCGGTATACCCATCTGAATTAAGCCCTGCTTTACACCATGACTTACGGCGATAATTTTGTCTGTTCCTCGATAATAGAGCCAGTTCTGCAGAAAAAAACCAAGACTCATTGGTTTTTGCCGGCGGGTGTGGACGAGGGCGACATCCAGCTTGAATATCCATCGAGCAAAGATTGAGGTATAACGATCGATGCCGGATTGAGCGTTGACCAAGTCGATATGATACCTTTTTACAATATCACGAATTTGCCTCATATTCTGAAGATCAAATTTATTCTTGAAAATCATGGGCGCCGGAATAATAGAAGTTTGATCCAAGAGCTGATAAAGTAAAACATCAGCGGAGCAGCCGATGATCACTCGATGACCGTTTTGAGCGAGTCCACGGGCTAAATAATAAATCGATAAAGTAGACCCGGCCATCCCCCCCTGATGCGTGAGAAAAAGAATATTCAAGGCAAAAAACTCGTATGCAGTTATAATTTTTATCTTTATATTTATCGACAACAAATTTACTCAATTGTAGAATAATACGCAAATCTTAACCATCAAAGACGACATTATAAAATGAAGCTGTATCTACGCATTCTTCGTTACATTAGACCCTATTGGAAACCGGTCTCGATCGGTTTCTTTTTCACTGTCACCTTTGTCTTTTTCAATGCTATTTCAGTATGGGTTTCCGCAGATTTTGTGCGTGAACTTTTCACTAATGATAACACTGTTCAGCAACAGACTGCAGATGATTCAAGTCGTGAACAATGGATCAGCAGCCAATTGCAAAGCCAAAGAACATACGACAAACTTAAAGCAACTATTTCGGCCCTGTTGATCCAGGATGATAAAAAGGATACACTCCGTCTGGTCTGCATCATTATTTTTGTCTCTTTCTTTTTCAAAAATATATCCAATTATCTGCACCGTCTCTTTTTTTATTACACACAGATGAAAATTGTCGTGCAGTTGCGCAATGAACTGCAGAGTAAAATTCTGAGACTTCCGCTTTCCTTCTTTCACAAGCAACACACTGGCGCCCTCACCTCAATTGTATTCAACGACGTCCATGGAATTCAAACGGTTTTGGACAGCAGTTTCGTCAAAATATTTCTGTCTCCTCTGCAGGTCGTTACCTATCTCATTGTCCTCATTTTGATCAGCTGGAAGCTGACCTTGGCCACTTTTATACTGATACCCGTCAGCGGTTATATCATTGTCAAAATTGGGCAGAGCATGCGCCGTAAGAGCCGACGCGTCCTGGAACAGATATCAATGGTGGTCACCACATTTCAGGAATCCATTTCGGCGATTCGGATCGTTAAGGCATTCACGGCTGAATTTCGCGAAATTGCTAAATTTAAAGCCATAAATGACAACTATTTTGTCAAATCATTTCGTGCCAAACGCCTCGATGCTCTGACTTCACCTCTCAGCGAGACTATCGGTGTGCTGATTTTCACTGTCCTGCTATGGTATGGTGGAATCATGGTGTTTCAGGGGCAGGGGATCAATGCTGAAGACTTTATACGTTTTCTCGTTTTCTTGTTCATGATTTTCCAGCCCTTAAAAGAATTATCAGGATTAAATAATGTCCTGCAGTCAGGATTGGCAGCCGCTGAACGTATCTTTACGTTCCTCGACCGGCCAATAGAGGTCTATGTAAAACCAGGCGCCAGAACCGCTTCCAATTTCGCCACGGGAATCGTTTTCAAGAATGTATTTTTTTCCTATAATCCGGAGATACCCGTTCTGAAGGATATTAATTTGACCATTAATAAAGGGGAAATGGTCGCGTTTGTTGGGCACAGTGGTGTGGGAAAATCGACGTTAGTTGATCTTATTCCGCGGTTCTATGATGTCACTTCCGGATCTGTGACCATTGATGGCGTCGATGTGCGCGATCTGGTTTTGACCTCCCTGCGCGACCAAATTGGGATCGTCACTCAGGAAACCATTTTGTTCAATGACAGTGTGCGTATGAATATCGGTTATGGAGTACCGAATTTTACTGATGAGGAAATCATCAATGCCGCTAAAAGCGCAAATGCCTGGGAATTCATCGAACGGATGGAAAGTGGACTGGATACGATTATCGGAGAACGAGGCGTCACTTTGTCAGGCGGCCAGCGCCAGCGGATTTCCATTGCCAGGGCTATACTTAAAAATACCCCTATTTTGATCTTGGATGAGGCCACATCTGCCCTTGATACTCAATCAGAAAAACTGGTTCAGAGCGCGATTGATCATCTGATGAAGAATCGAACTGTCCTTGCCATCGCTCATCGGTTGTCCACGGTTCTGCATGCTGATAAGATTGTCGTAATGGAAAACGGAATAATCACTGACATTGGAAACCATCACGAGCTGATGTCACGTTCGAGTGTATACAAACAACTTTATCAAATGCAGTTTCAAAATGAATAACTTGAATTATTGCATCATTTTTTTGTATATTGCCAAAATCTTTGTATAAGAAACGGCCATGAGTTCCTTTATTGAAATCAATCATCTTCAACCTGAATCTCATCTGATTGAACAGGCGGCGCGAGTGCTCAAGAAGGGCGGCGTCATCGGATATCCGACAGAAACAATCTATGGCATCGGTTGCAACGCTTTCGATGTCAAAGCAGTGGAACGCATTTATCAACTGAAAAATCGTGACCGCAGCAAGGCAATGATCATCATCGCCGGAGATATGGTTCAGGTGCATGAACTCGTGCAGGTTATCCCTGAGGCTGCTGAAAAATTGATTGAGAATTTTTGGCCGGGACCGCTGACCCTCATCCTCCAGGCATCAAGCCGATTTGAAGATTTTCCTTTCAGCAAATCCAGAACAATCGCCGTGCGAATACCTGACTGCAGTATTTGTTTGGAGCTTTTAAAGGAAACCGGATTTCCCATTGTTTCAACCAGTGCCAATCGTTCCAATGAACCGGCTGCCACCACCGCCGAAGAAGTTAAAGAAGCTTTTGGAGATCAACTGGATTTGATAATAAACGGCGGAGCGACACCGGATAATCTTCCGTCCACTCTGGTGGATTTCACCAGAACTCCCGCGCGAATTGTGCGAGAAGGCGCAATATCCTCGCTCGAAATTTATACAGTTCTCGATTTTGACGAACCGCACTCTGTATCAAATCCGCCTGTGAAAAACTAGAGGCACACATGATCCCCCCAATTATGGAAAAATAATACTTGATAATTTTAAAAATATTTGATAAGATGAATTTACAGTTCACTATAACAAGATTAACTTTATAAAGGGGGTATGCATATGGCATTCGACAGCAAAGGCACCTTAAACAAAGTGATGCTTATCGGGCGTTTGGGACAAGATCCCGAACTTAAATACACGCCGTCAGGTGCGGCAGTGTTGACATTAAGCATCGCAACCAATACCAGCTACAAAGGCCAGGACGGCAATCCGGTTGAGAACACTGAATGGACCCGAGTTGTCCTTTGGCGTAAGCAGGCTGAGGTACTTTCGCCTTACCTTAAAAAAGGGAGCCGCATTTTTGTTGAAGGTAAACTCTCTACCCGCTCCTGGGATGATCAAAACGGCGTCAAAAGATACATAACCGAAGTGACAGCTGATCAGGTTCAATTGCTCGACGGACGCAGTGAAAGTTCTGGCGCATCCGCACCTCCACCAATGCCTGAAGACAGTCACGTTTCAGAACCTCGCGCCGAAGAAGCCGATGATCTTCCATTTTAAAGTGTGGTAAAATCCATTGATCCAATTCATCCGAAACCTGTCTCAGGTTTCGGATTTTTTTTCTTTAATCGGGAAACTTTATCATGTGGCAGGAATTAATTGACCGCGCTTTGGAAGCCAAACTAAAGGCAATTGCTCCTTTTTCAAGATTTCCTGTCGGAGCCGCATTGATGACGGATTCAGGCATAATTTATGAGGGATGCAATATCGAATCCAGTTCTTACGGATTGACAATGTGTGCTGAAAGAGTTGCCTTGTTCAAGGCGTTATCATCGGGAGAACGACAATTTTCAGCGATTGCCATTGCCTCGAATGCTGATCAATTCTGCCCACCTTGCGGCGCCTGCCGTCAAGTATTGTGGGATTTCACGCGGGGAATCCCCGTCATTCTGATTTCGAAAAGTGGCAGGTCGATACAATATAATCTCGCCGATTTTTTCCCTCATGCCTTTGATGAGGGCTTTCTTTCGCATGAGTGATTTTCCTCTTGCTAAAACGCTGCTGGTGGGCATCAGCGGAGCTTCAGGTTCTGGGAAAAGCTTTTTCGCCCACAAGCTTCAAACACTTCTTGCTCCGCTCTCCTCCATCATTTTATCACAAGATGATTACTATCAAGATTTAGCCATGCTTTCACTTCACCAACGCGAAAAAGTAAATTTCGACCATCCTGATGCGGTTGATTTCGAGTTGTTGGTTCATCATCTTCACTTTTTGCGGTCAGGCCGGCAGATCGAACATCCTCTATATGATTTTTCCTGTCACACGCGACGCATTGAAACCGCAAGTGCCGGACCGGCTGATGTTGTTCTTGTTGATGGAATACTTATATTTTGCCATCCTGCGTGCCGAGACATCTTTGATTATCGTATCTATATCGATACCCCTTTGGATATATGTTTTATTCGCCGTTTACATCGGGACATCACTGAGCGTGAAAGAACAATCGATTCAGTTACTCAGCAGTATTTGCAGACGGTTCGTCCGATGTTTTGGCAATTTGTGCAACCCGCAAGCCGTGCGGCTGACATGATCATTACGGATGATGCGATTTTTGATGATCAAATACTGTGTGTGCGCGACCATATTTTAAAAATATTGGAATGAGGCCGGCATCCATATTATGCAATTTCGGAGCTCACCATGATTTCAAAATCAGCAGTGTTTTTTCTGGCTATTTTTCTGCTTGGTAATGCCCCGATTCAGGCGGCAGATGAACCATCTCTTCTGTGCGTTGGTTACCATTGGAGCGAAGCTGAAGCAGAGGTCAAAATGATGGAATTTGCTTCAACTTACCATAACGCTGCCGAATGGCATGCCCGAGCGCAACAAATCCGGCGCCTCATTATGATAGGTGCAGAATTGGATCCTTTGCCGACCAAGTCGCCATTGAATCCCATTTTTTCAGAGCGACGGGATTACAAAGATTATTCGGTCACCAATGTTGCCTTTGAGAGTTTGCCTGGAGTGTATGTCACCGGCAGTTTATACACCCCCGCAGTCATCTCGGAAAATATCGCCGCAATATTATGTGTGCACGGTCATTGGGATAAGCCAGAAGATTATGGTCGATATCGCCCGGATATGCAGCGCCGCTGTGCCACACTGGCCAAAATGGGTGCGGCTGTCTTTGCCTATGATATGGTGGGGTACGGGGAAATGGTTCAATACGGCTGGATTCATCGTCATCCCAAGACGTTGAAACTGCAGCTTTGGAACAGCCTCCGGGCCGTTGATTTTCTGCTGAGTTTGGGATTCGTCGATTCCACTCGCATCGGAATTACCGGGGCATCGGGTGGAGGAACCCAGTCTTTTCTCCTTACAGCTGTAGATGATCGAATTGCTGCTTCAGCGCCCGTCGTCCAGGTTTCAGCGCACTTTTTTGGCGGCTGTGTTTGTGAAAGCGGTTTACCGATTCATAAAACTGCGACATTTCAGACCAACAATGTTGAAATAGCAGCCTGCACCGCACCGCGGCCGCTGTTGCTGATCTCTGACGGCCAAGACTGGACTAAAAATTCTCCGAGCGTAGAGTTTCCCTATGTTCGACGAGTTTATGATTTGGCGGGAGTCCCCGATCGTTTGTGGACTGTCCATTTGGCCGATGAAGGACACGACTATGGATATTCAAAGCGAGTGCCGATGTACATATTTTTTGCCCGACATTTCAAACTGGATATCGCCCAAGTGCTGGGGCCTGACTCCAAACCGGATGAATCTTTTGTCATCATCGAAGAACCGAATTCATTCATGATTTTTACAGCGGACAGACCTCTTCCGTTAACTGCGATAAAAACAAACGATGCCGTTCTGTGGAAATAAGACCAAAGGAGATCCTTATGCTCAACATCGTTCATAAAGATATTGGATGGATAGAGGTGATTTGTGGCCCCATGTTCAGCGGCAAATCTGAGGAGTTGATCCGACGATTGCGTCGAGCAGAGATTGCAAAACTGCGGGTGGCGATATTCAAACCGCAAATTGATGATCGTTATTCGACAAACCATATTGTTTCTCACAGTTCGCAGCGAATCGCCTCGACGCCGGTATCATCAACAACAGAAATTTTGGAAAAAGCTCAGGATGCACAAGTGATCGGTATTGATGAAGCCCAATTCTTCGATTCATCGCTTGTTCAGGTTTGCCAACAGCTCGCTGACTCGGGAAAACGGATTATTATCGCCGGGTTAGACCAAGATTATACGGGAAAGCCGTTCGAACCAATTCCGCAGCTCTTAGCGGTTGCGGAATATATCACCAAAACACTGGCGATATGCGTGAAATGCGGTAACCCTGCAGGAAGAACACAGCGCTTGAGCAAGGATTCGGCGCGCGTGGTGGTCGGCGCCGGTGATATTTATGAGGCCCGCTGCCGCTTTTGCCATGAAGTTTTTGAAGTTAAACCAGAAAAGTAAGGGAGCTGAAGATATGCGATTTATTGGAATCATTGGACTGTTGGCAATTCTGAGCATCACCTTTTTATTATCGAACAACCGAAAAGCGATCAAGCCGCGTTTAATTTTCTGGGGATTGGCGTTGCAGATATTATTTGCTTCGATCATTCTCAGTCATTCGATCATTTCCTGGATTGGAATGTTTGTTTTTGCACTTCTCATTTTGGCTTTCTTGTTCAATGATTTTCTGATCAAAAATATCTCCTCCCGTCGTCGGATCACGAACGCCGCAGTCGTTTTGATATCATCTGCTGCTTTAGTTTTTCTTTCCGTATGGCTGCAAAAAGCGGGACTAGCGCGATATTTGTTCTGGATTTCTCTCATTTTTTACGTGATCACTCTGGTCGGCAAATGGCAGAAATGGGCTCGCTATCTGTTTTCGATCATGATGCTCGTAGGCCTTGGAGTGATGATTGGCAAAGGGATTTACGCTGAGGCCATTTTCGCCCGTCTGGCTCACGGCGTGGAAGGTTTCCTCAAACTTACAGATAAAGGAACCGAGTTCCTTTTTGGCAATTTGATTAAAACTCAATATTTTTCCCCAAATTCAGATTTTTGGCCGGGTTTCGGTTTTCAATTTGCATTTTCTGTGCTGCCGACTATAATCTTTTTTTCGGCGGTAATGTCGATCCTTTATTATCTTGGCATCATGCAGGCAATCGTAAAAACGATGGCTCGCTTCATGCTTTGGACCATGGGAACCAGCGGCGCCGAAACACTCTCATGTACTGCGAATATATTCGTTGGACAAACCGAAGCCCCGCTGCTGATTAAACCTTTTTTGGAAGATATGACCATATCGGAACTTCACGCTGTCATGATCGGCGGTTTTGCCACCATTGCGGGCGGAGTGATGGCGGGATACATTCGTATGGGCATCAGTTCTGCTCATCTCATTGCAGCCAGCGTCATGGCAGCACCCGGGGCATTGGTTTTGGCGAAAATACTCTTGCCGGAAACAGACCATTCGAAAACAGCCGGCGATGTCAGCATGCCGCAGGTGGCAAGGGCTGATAACCTGCTTGATGCAGCTGCCCGGGGTGTTACTGATGGACTGAAATTGGCAGTGAACGTTGGTGCCATGTTGATCGCGTTTATCTCCCTGATCGGTTTGGTGGATTTACTGTTGGGTTTTCTGGATCGCCTCGTCGATGCGCGTTTGCTGGGTGGTCAGCTCATCAGTGCAAACAACGAGTATGCCGGCATTTTCCCGGGCAGCTTGAAAACTTTGCTGGGAACGCTTTTTTCACCCATTGCGTTTTTAATCGGTGTCCCGTGGAAGGAAGCGCTCCAAGTCGGCAATTTGTTGGGCATTAAAATTGCCGTCAATGAATTCGTTGGTTATGCGGAATTGGCTAAATACATCAATCAAGGTGTCCTGTCGCCTCGTTCGGTGACCATCGCCACTTATGCGCTGTGTGGTTTTGCCAACTTTTCGTCGATCGGTATTCAGATCGGCGGAATCGGCGCCTTGGCGCCGTCGCGGCGTTCTGACCTTTCACGTATTGCGCTCCGCGCAATGATGGCGGGTGCTTTTGTCTCCTGGATGACGGCAGCGATAGCAGGAATGTTGATCTGATGCGAGAGAGAGGCTCACTGATATATCACGAGCATGGGCCTCAGCGATCATGAATTGAATTTTGATATCGTCTCCAATAACCCCAATGAAAAGGCGATTGAATGCTCCTCAAAGATAAAGTCAAAGAGTCTTTGACATTTCTCAAGCCGAGATTCACGATCAGTCCGCGCATCGCGTTGGTTTTGGGATCGGGTATGGGGCGAATTGCTGATTCATTGGAGAATCCTTGTATCATCCCGACATCGGATATTCCCCACTACCCTGTTTCAACAGTTCCAGGACATTGGGGCCGATGGATCATCGGTACATTGGGTAACATTCCGCTGCTTTGTATCCAGGGACGCGTTCATTATTACGAAGGTTACAGCCTGAGCAGTGTCACCTATTATGTTCATCTATTAGCAGGCTTGCGTATCCCCTATCTCATCCTCACCACTGCCAGCGGCGGATTAAATCCGGATTTCAGGCCCGGTGATTTGATGCTGATTTCTGACATGATCAATTTCACCTTTCACAATCCTTTGGTCGGCAAACCCGATAATCTGCTCGGCGTCCGTTTCCCGGACATGTCATCTCCCTTTGATCCTCGATTGATGGACATTGCCGACCGCGTGGGTGAAAAATTTCACCAGCCTTTTCGAAAAGGCGTTTTCTGCTGGGTGACAGGTCCCAATTATGAAACAGCTGCAGAGGTCCGCGCGCTGCGCCTGATTGGCGGAGATGCCGTTTCGATGTCCACTGCCCCCGAGGTCATTGTTGCCCGACAGCGTCATCTTTCGGTGTTGGGAATTTCTTTGATCACCAACTTGGCCACCGGACTCGCTAAAAATGAACTCAGCCACACAGAAGTCACCCAAACGGCTGATGCGGCCGGAAAACGACTTCAAGGACTGCTGAGCGAAATAATTGCGCAAATCGCCATGTTGGATGAATAAACTGACTACTGATAATCGATGAGACAATATGACATTAAAAGAAATAATCCAGGCTGCGCGTGGAATCCAACCGGTCGACTTGGTTTTGCGCAACGCCCAGGTTGTCAATGTTTTTTCAGGGGAAATCATTAAAACCGATATCGCCTTGTTGGGCGAAACAATTGTCGGCCTGGGAAAAGGCTACGAAGGAATTCAGGAGCAAAGCCTCGATGGGGCTTTTGTCGCCCCGGGATTTATTGATGCGCACGTCCATATAGAAAGCTCAATGGTACAAGTTCCGCAGTTCACTCGTGCTGTGTTGCCTTTGGGGACAACATCCGTGATCGCTGATCCGCATGAAATTGCCAATGTGCTCGGGTATGAAGGCATACGCTATATGATGGAATCCAGCAAATACAATCCCCTCAATGTATTTTTCACGCTCTCTTCCTGCGTTCCCTCCTCTCCGCTTGAAACCGCAGGTTCAGAGTTGCGCGCTTTTGATATTTTCCCCTTTTTGCGTGAAAAGTGGGTCGTGGGTTTAGCGGAGATGATGAATTATCCTGGCGTACTCCAGGGCGATCCCGATGTACTGGATAAATTGCGCATCGTCGATGGCAAACGCATTGACGGCCATGCTCCTGGTTTGTCAGGCCGAGACCTGAACGCCTACATTGCTGCCGGAATCGAATCCGATCATGAATGCACCACTTTTGACGAAGCCCAGGAAAAACTTCGACTCGGAATGCACATCATGATTCGTGAAGGAACCGGGACCAAAAATCTTCGAGATCTGCTTCCTCTGGTTTCTGCTGAGAATGAGCGTCGTATCATGTT
>RPQV01000971.1 GCA_003818595.1 Calditrichota bacterium | reverse complement strand
GTAAGGGCAACCCCCTCTTCTTATCAGGTGGATTCAGCTTGTTGAAGATTGAATGACAATGGTGCCGGGGGTGCTCAATGGAAGCAGGGGGTTGTATCAAAAACATCCTCCCGGGCTGACATTCAAGCGTAATAATTGAGCAGTCGGGATTAGTCACCCGGGATAAAGATGTTTATTGTTTCCGAATTTTCCGACAATAAACGAGGATCAATCTTCCGAGGCAACGACCGGGACATCAAAGACGCCCGACGACACGGTCGTGGTAACTTCCTGGCCGACGCCGGTCATTCGGAATGCCGTGAAAGAGAATGTCCCTTTCATGCGCGTGCTGCTGACGGTTGTCAGGGTTACGCTTCCCGATTTTGAAAAGCTTCCGGAATTGTTCTTTGTCACTGTGCCGACGGCGTCAACGGGAGGGAAGGCCAATGAATACGTTCCGGTAGCCGGATCATGATAAATTTGGATATCGATCAGATAGGCATCTGCGCCTTGACTCATGGCGCCCTGAATGTGCATCATTCCGGTTATGCCTTGGGTGGCGTTGGCAGTTGCCTGCAATCCATATGCGGCATTGCTCTGGAAGTTCAGGGTAAAGTCCCCGCTGATCGTTGCCGTGAGGGTACCGTTTTTGATGTTAGCACCGGGACCTGTCGGATTGCTGTCGTCCTTGGCATCGCCGCAGCTCAGAAAAAGCAGACCAAAGAGGACCGCGCTGGTCAACCATTTGCCTTGTTTCATACCTAATCCTTTCTCTGATTGGTTCGAATAAGATGATGGCTCAATTTTACTAAATTGGAGATCAGTTTGACAGGGAATCAGAATTGACATAACGGCTCTTTGGCCGAGAGGAATCTTTTAGGGCGAGATGCGGACGTAGACCAGAGTGAATCGGCCTCTTTGATTTTCACGTTGTTCAATCTCAAAGCCGCCGATGGATTTGATCAAAGGCGTCAATTTCTCAAAGCCATAGTTTCTCGAATCAAAGTTCGGCTGTTTTTTCTGTAAAAGGTTACCGACGTCGCCGAGGAAAGCCCAACCATCCTCGTCGGCTAAATCGGATATGGTTGAGGAGATCAATTGAACCACTTTGGGAGTAATTTTATCCAGTTCGGCTTTTTTTGAGCGTTTATCCGATGGGACTGCCAATTCTCGGGTTTCGTTTTGATTTTTGAGAATTTCAACATAGATGAATTTATCGCAGGCGACGATAAAAGGATCGGGTGTTTTCTTTTCGCCGATACCGATCACCGTCATGCCTGCCTCGCGCAGGCGGGTGGCCAAACGAGTGAAATCACTGTCGCTTGAAACCAGACAAACGCCATTGACCTTTCCTGAATACAAGATATCCATGGCATCAATGATCATGGCCGAGTCGGTGGCATTTTTTCCCTGTGTGTAACCATATTGCTGAATAGGTGTTATCGCGTTTTCGAGCAACAGGTTTTTCCATTTTACAAGAATGGGTTTGGTCCAGTCGCCGTAAATGCGTTTAATGGTTGGATTGCCGTATTTGG
>RPQV01000001.1 GCA_003818595.1 Calditrichota bacterium | reverse complement strand
GAATTTGTCCATGCCACCGTCGTCTATCCATTTGCCGCCCTGGCCTTCATCGGCGATACCGACGCCTTCAGCCCACATCGGGAGCTGGTAAGCGGCGTGGTCGCTGAGCTCGAAAACCTGGATCTCTTTTTTGGGATCTTTTATACCGGCCATGGCGTATGCCCGCTGCGCGGCATTTTTAAGCGAAAAATTCGAGGCGATGTCCTTGTCGCCAAGGAAATATCTGTCCATGCAGCTCCCGTACCCAGTGATCCACACGGGATTTTTTGTAAACTCCTTCGCCCGTTCTTCGCTGCACAGGAGCATGCCGTATGCCCAGTCAGTAACCGGATATATGTAAAGCTCCCGAAGCGGGTCGGAATACATTGGTGAATTCAGAACTTCTTTTTCATCGACAATTTTATTCTCGCGGCCATAGGGATTCTTTTTCCCGTTTTTTCTGGAGCGCACCACTATTTTCGCCAGATGCTCATCCGTAACTTTTGATTTTTCCATATAAGCCCGCGCCTGCATTGCGTCCACGTTGTGATAATCCATGCCCAGCGGCCTGCAGTAAAAGGGATCATAGGCGAGGTTGGAAATCATCCTGCGGCTTTCTCCCTGCGACTCCTTGCAGTGGCCCATGAAAAGGATCAAATCGTCATGGCCGGACAGGATGCACGCCATCGCGTAGCCGAGTCCGTTGATGCTTTCCTGGGCCATTTTTTCTTCCCCGCGGAAATGAGCTCCTACGACATCCGTAATTCCGTTGTTGGATATGGTCCGCGCATCGAACACATCATCCGAGCAGGTGATGATGGTCCGGATTCCCTTTTCCATGTCAAAGGTCACCTTCGTCTGTTCCATGATCGGCTCGAAGCACTCGAGCAGCATGTTTTGAAAACGCAAATAATGATAATCTGGATGATTTTTAATCTGCGCCACCGCACAGATAGCTAATCTTTTACCCATTACCAATCCTCCTTCCTGTTTGATCTGACTTGATATAATTTACATTCTTGCTCTTGTTGCCATTAAACATCCGCTGAAACTGCCATTCGCTCTGCTCTTTTCAGCATAAGTAACAGTTCCAGAATTCTCCCTCCTGCACTGCCTTTATAATGGCATCTTTGTCCCGTTTCGCATCCAACTCCACCCAGGCCCTGCCGATGCCGACAAGCGTGTGCGAGTCATCGGATGCGATTTTGGGATAGGCTATATCCAGAGATTCGAAAACCTTATCCCGAAATCCCTTCTTCGTTATTTCTACCGCGTCCAGAGGATACATCTTTTCCAGTTCGGCCAACCGCACCATTAACTGTTCCGGAGTGAAGTCATATTCGCCGATATGGTTGAAGACATGCAGAACCTCACGATCGCCTTCAATTTTCGCCACATGAATATATCCATTCACAAAGACCGTCAGCTCAATGCCATAAAAAACAATCATGTTCGTCTTTACCTGCTTGTAAACATCCATGTAGTTTTGCTTCAGCAAGTAATCATGATCCGTAAAGGCTATAAAATCGTATCCTTTTGATTCGTATGCGTTGGCCACTTCCTGGGGTGATAGTTTACCGTCCGAGCAAGTTGTGTGTGTGTGGAGACATCCTTTTAACAGCATAGATACCAACTGATTCTTCAATCAAAAAATTAACAGCGGACTGGATTTGTTTATCCGCTCATATTCATATTGGATGCACAACCTAATTTTTGATTGGACGTTCAACCAATGATTATCCAATTACGCTCCCGATTATGAATTGTCAAGAAAAAAGTTAATTTTTTTTAAAAATATTTTAGTATGAATTAATTTTTCGGTAAGATCTCTTATCAGAATTACTATATACTATTGATATAAAGAATTTTTTAAATGGAAGGACTTCTTATGAAAATTAGTTTTTTGCCCAATGTATGATGGTGAAGTGCTTCTGCTACACTTTGATCCAAGAGAGGCGGCAATGTCGAAAACAAACAAGGCATTTGAGCGATATATGGGACAGGCCAACGATGATGATATTCTATCCATTTACCGAAAAAGCGCTAAAGTAATACCGATTAACGAAGCTGGTAAGAAACTGGTAACGCTTTTTGATGGGCAAAAAAATGCTAAGTAACCTAAATTACTTAGCTTCCTTG